>DASYRS010000438.1:0-13071 GCA_036004205.1 Dongiaceae bacterium | reverse complement strand
CCACAGGGCGTCCATCGCGGCAACTCACCGAGGCACCGCTCCGGGTCAGGCACTCCACGGCGCTGGACCTACTGGTTGCTCTCGGTAAGCTGGCCCGCCCGCAACATAGCAGCTTGCGAGCACCACACAGGTACAGGGACCCATACGTTCCATCCGTGCGCTCCAACGGCGCCCGCATGGGTCCCGGCTCAGCCGCGGGCGCGGCTGTCCGGGATGACGGATGTTGAGATGTCAGAAAGCCGGGCTCGGCATCGTCAGCCGCACGATCCGCGTCTTCGCGCCTTCGATGCCGAAATCGTCGTCGTTGATGAGGACGAGCTGGTTGCCATCCACGATCGCGACGCCTTCGACCTTCTCCGGCAATTCCGCATAGTCGCTGCTGTCCAGCCACAGCTTCTTGACGACCGGCGTGATGCCCTTGGCGGCGAGGTCGGGGGCCGCCAGCTGCTCGAGGCTGGGCGAGGTCTCGGCCTTGTCCCAGTCGGTGCCGAGGATGTTGGTCGCGTTGCCGAGGTCGATGGCGTGCAGCTTGGTGGTCTTGGCGATGCGCTCCAGCACGATCAACCGATCGACGCCTACCGCGGACAACTCGCTGATGCGCACGTCGCTCTGCTTGTCCGACTTGTCGTTTTTGAAGCTCTCAGCGGGATCGAGCGTATAGACGAACTCGCCGACCACCTGCTGGCTCTTGAGGTCGAGCTTCAGGATGCGGGTCGCGACTGCCGTCTTGTAGGCATCGGCATCCGGGTTCGCGAGCGGGTTCTGCACGATGGCATAGAGCGCGGATTCATCGGGCGCGAGCGCGATGCCTTCGATCCCGCGATTGAGCTGCCGCTTCATGAGGATGGAGGGGAGCGATCCGGTCACCTTGTAGGTCGCGCCGGAAAGGTCGCCTTCCAGGCCGGCCGGCACCAGCCGCTCGATGATCTTGCCGTCGGCGGCGACGTGCACCAGGCTCGGCCCATATTCCTCGCCGATCCAGAAGGTGCCGTCCTTCAGCCGCACCAGCCCTTCGGTGTCGAGGCCGTTGGGATCGAACGGCAGCTGCTTGCCGTCCTTGTCGTACGCCGCCTCGGTCTTGGCGGCCTTGAGCGGATTGCTGAGGCCGGTGATCGTCTTGCCGGCGGCGTCCTTGAGCGGGATCCACTCGGTCGTGACAAAGGTGCCGTCTTCGTTCAGCTTCACCTTCACGATCGAGGGCACGAAATCCGGGCGCGGAAACAGCTTCGCCTTGTCATCGCCGGCACAGGCCTGCGCGGTTGGAACTCCGGTGATCTTTTCCGAGGCGCTGCAATCGATGTTCGGCCCCCGATCGGTCAAGGCATAGAATTCGTCGGCCGGATCGCCCGGCATATGGAACAGGGCGCTGCCGATGCCGATGGTCAGGTCCAACGTCTTGCCGCCGGCGAATGTCACCTGGCCCAGCTGCAGCTTGGCGTCCATGCTTTCCAGCACCTTGACCGCTTCGTCGGCGCGCGCGATTGCGGTGCAAGCCAGCAATCCGGTCGCAATCAGCAAGCTATACCGTACTTTCCCCATCTAACCCTCCTCGTTGAAAACCAGCAGAGGAGGGTTAGAGCGCGGCGATGACAGTTGGGTTTCAGTTGCTTGAAGCTTTAGTTCTGGCGAGAGAGTCCAGCACGCCTTGCAGGATGAAGGCGGCCGCCGCCTGATCCACGACCTTGTCGCGCTTGGCGCGGGTGACGTCGTGGGCGATCATCTCGCGCTCGACTGCCATGGTGGACAGCCGCTCGTCCCAGAACAGGATGGGCAAATCTTTCAATTTCAGCAAGTTGGCGGCGAATTGTCGGGTCGATTGGCAGCGCGGACCTTCGCTGCCGTCCATGTTCAGCGGCAGTCCGATCACCAGGCCGCCGACGCCGCGTTCCGTAGCCAGCTTCAGCAGCGCGGTGGCATCCGCGGTGAATTTGGTGCGGCGGATCGTGCTGACCGGCGAGGCGACGCTGAGGCCGGGATCGCTCAGCGCCAGGCCGATGGTCTTGTCGCCGAGATCGAGTCCCAGCAGCCGCTGGTTCCGCGGCAGCGCGGCGCGCAGGGCGGCGGGGTCGGTCAGGATCATCGCGGTATCATCGCTATCAGGCGACCGCCGCGACCGGCACGCGCTCGCGGATCGGCAGATGGACGATGGCCGACAGCACGCCTAGTGCGATCGAGACCCACCAGACCGCGTCGTAATTGCCCTGGGTATCGAACAGCCAGCCGGCCCAATAGGCGCCGATGAACGCACCGACCTGATGGCTGAAAAAGGCGATGCCGAACAGCATGGTCAGGTACCGGGTTCCGAACAGCCGCGCCACCAGCCCGCTGGTGGGGGGCACGGTCGAGAGCCAGAGCAGCCCCATCGCCCCGCCGAAGATGCGGATCGAGAGCTCGGTGACTGGCAGCAGGAAAAAGGCGGCGATCGCGACCGCCCGCAGGAAGTAGATCGCGCTCAGCAGATACTTCGACTGCATGCGCCGCATCATCACGCCGATGACAATGCAACCGACCGCATTGAATCCGCCGACCAGCGCCAGCGAGTCCGACGCCGCCGTCGGCGACAATCCACACAAAGCCGCGAATTGCGGCAGATGGAATCCGATGAAAGCGAGATGAAAGCCGCAGACGAAAAAGCCGGTGACCAGCAGCAGGTAGGAGCGGTCTTCGAACGCCACCTTCAACGCCGCGCCGATGGTGGTGGCGCCTATGACGTCGGTCGCTGCCGCTGTCTGCTTGTGCTCGCGCGGCAGGGCGAAGGCGCACAAGGCGATGGCGACGCTGACCACGGTCAATATCTGCAGCGTGGTCTGCCAGTGCAGTTTCTCGATCATCGCCTGGGTGGCCGGCATGAAGATCAACTGCCCGACCGATCCGCCGGCGGTGACGATGCCGCCATAGAGGCCGCGCTTCTCCGGCGGCGAGGCGCGCATGACGGCGCTCAGCACCACCGACATGCCGCTGAAGGCAAGACCGATGCCGACCAGCACGCCGCTGCCGATGCCATAGGTCAGGGGTGAGTGTGCCGCGCTCATCAGCCACACGCCAGCGACATAGACCACGCCGCCGAAGAAGGCGACCCAGGTCGGGCCCTTGGTGTCGGCGATGGCGCCGGCGACCGGCTGGAACGCACCCCACAGCAGGTTCTGGATCGCCCACGCGAACGACAGCGAGGCGATGCTCCAGCCGAGCTCGGCATGAAGCGGCGGCAGGAACAGCCCGAAGGTCTGGCGGACGCCAAAGGTCAGGATCATCGACAGCGCGCCGATGCTGAGGACGAAGATCGATGCTTTGCGTGACATCACGGCTTGGATACCCCGGAACGCGTGCTCTCGGCCCTTATGCTACCGGCGCCAGCGCCTTGCCGATAGGGCGGGATCGGGCATGCCGCGTTGCCCATGGCGCATGGCTTCAAGGACCGATGTAACGGGACAATCTATTCGGCGGGCTGCGGCTCCAGGGCCACGACCGAG
This sequence comes from Dongiaceae bacterium, assembly GCA_036004205.1. Lineage (GTDB taxonomy): Bacteria > Pseudomonadota > Alphaproteobacteria > Dongiales > Dongiaceae > Dongia_A. Next base: position 9,601 of record DASYRS010000438.1, on the reverse strand, counting down.
GTCTGCCGCGCGAACCGGAGGGCGGCGAGGATGCCGGGAAGCGCCAGCAGCCCGCCGATCACGAACGCCCAGACGATCGGCCGCGTGCTGGAATCAAGGTCGGGAAATCCGGCCCCGGTTGCGATGATCCCGGCGAAGGCGGCTCCGAGCGCCGCCCCCAATCCCTCAAAGGTCGGAATGGCGCCGGAGGTGACGTCGCGCTCCGCGGTCTCGCTGGTGGCGATGGTGCGTTGGCAGATGAAGCCGTTGCTGATGCCAAAGCCGATCCCGCAAAGAGCGAGCCCGATGACGATGGCGACCAGGCTGTGCTCGTTGATCGCCCAGGCGAGCAGAAACATCCCGATCGTCAACAGGATCGGTCCGACCATGATGAGGCGCGTCGCCTGCCTCTCGCCCGTGCGGGCCACAATCATGGCGCTGAACGACCAGCCGAGCGCGGTGACGGAGCCGACCTGGCCGGCATGCATGACGCTCATCCCCAGATGCACCTGCGCGATATAGGGAATGAACAGGAACACGCTCGCCTCCGCCAGCGGCATCAGCCCGATGATCCAGAGGCCCAGCGAACTGGCGGATCGCGACGACAGCAGGCGCGCGGGGAACAAAGGCGAGCGTGCGCGCTTGTCGAGCCTGAGGCCGATCCACAACGCGAACAACGCCGCGATCACGATCAGAGACGCCAGCAGCGGCGTGTCGGACTCGCTGGCGATGCAGACGGCGAGACTGCCGCCGGTCAGGAAGATCAGGCGCAGCAGCGGCCAGCCTCTGCCGCTTTCGAGGTTCTTCGGCCGCGCCGGAAGTACGATGAGCGCCAGCACCAGAAACAGGATGGCGAGCGGCACCAGGGCCGCCGCCGCGACGCGCCACGACCACCAATAGGCCAGCACGCCGCCCAGGATCGGCCCGAAGATGGTCGCCGTCGCCCACACCACCGCCAGCAACCCGAACAACGGGGGCAAAGCCTCTTCGCCCACGGCGTCGGCGGCGATGACGTAGCAGAGCGCCATGACGATGCCCTCGGCGAAACCCTGCACGATGCGTCCGGCAAGCAGCACTTCCATGTTCGGCGCGGCCGCGATGATGAGGCTGCCCGCGATCGCGATCAGCGACGAGCCGATCAGGACCGCGCGCAGCCCGAGCCGCGCTTTCAGGAACGCCGCGCCCGACGAGCCGACGATCGAGAACACCAGATAGAACGCCGTCACCCAGCTCAACAATTCCGCCCCGCCCAGCTCCAGCACCGCCGACGGCGTGATGGTGTTGACCACGAACCAGTTGAAGGCGTGCAGTGCGACACCCAGGCAAATGGTCCAGACGGCGGCCTTCTTGGGACCCAGCAGCAGGTCCCGCCATCCGATTTTTGTCTGCGCAGCCGATTGGGTCATTTTTGGGAGCCAGCGATGGACCGAGTCGGCCCGGGACGCGCGCCCAATCCACCACAGAGCGCGCCGCGGCTCAACCTGGACTTGACGCCTCTAGCTTTTGACATAGGGCCGCGTCTCCCGCGCGTTGCGGAGCGCATGTCCCCACCAGTCCAGCCGGTCCAGCATGATCTTGGCGGAATTGCGCGGACCTTCGGGATCGACCGGGTTGCCGTTGGCATCGAACTGGCGCCGCGCCATCAGGAAGGTGACGTAGTCGCGGATCGTGGTGGCATGGAGTTCGGCGAACACATGCCGGAGATGCTCGATGGCGCGCACGCCGCCGACCTTGCCGCCGTAGGAGACGAACCCGACCGGCTTCGCCATCCATTCGACATAGCCCTGATCGATCGCATGCTTCAGCGAAGCGGGATAGGAGTGATTGTATTCCGGCGTGACGATCACGAAGGCATCGGCGGCCGCCAGGCGCGCGCGGAACGCGTCGACCTCCGGCGTCGGCTTGGCGCCATGCGTCGGTGGCAATTTGATGTCGATGAGATCGATGAGATCGATCGCGAAGCCGCCGTGGCCCGCCGCTTCCTTCGCAAACCAGCGCCCGACCGTGTCGCCGAAGCGCCCTTCGCGCGTGCTGCCGATGATGATGGCGAGATTGAGTGTGCGATCCACGTGCGTTCCCTGTCCAGGTCCATCGCTATCTTAGCAGCCGCTCCCAATCGGGCGGGCGGGGTTCTTCAAGTCCGATGTCGCGTTGCAGATAGGGCGGCAGGTCGCGGACCTCCTCGCGTCTGGTCGCGAGCGGAAACAGGCCCGCCAGGAACGTCTGCCATCCGGCCTGGAACTGATGCCTCGATACCAGCAAGAGGAGGGGTCGCATGGCATCCTCGCAATTAGAATGCGTGTATGTTTCTATATCGCGAGAATAAGAATAGCAATATGTTTCTTTATACCCTTGCCCGTGCTAGTATCGCCGGCATGGAAGACAAAGGTGCCGCGCGCGTTCTCTATGCGCTGAAATCCACCGGCTCGCAGAGCGCCGATGCGCTCGCGCGCCGGCTCAAAGTCACGGTGGTGGCCGCGCGCCAGCAGCTGGGCCGGCTGCTCGAGAAGGGACTGGTCGCGTTCGAGGACCGGCGCGAAGGAGTCGGCCGGCCGAAGCGCGTCTGGTCGCTGAGCGAAGCCGGTCACGCCCGCTTCCCGGATTCGCACGCCGCCATGACCGTCGATCTCATCCAGGCGATCGGCGCGGCCTTCGGCCCGGACGGCATGGACCGCGTGATCGAGGAGCGCGAAAAGACCACGCGCCGGAGCTACGTCGAGCGCCTGCGGCCGGCGCGTTCGCTGGCCGAGCGCGCAAAGCTGCTGGCCGAGCAGCGCGCGGAGGAGGGCTACATGGCGGAAGTGAAGCGCCTGCCCGACGGCGCGCTGATGCTGATCGAAAATCACTGCCCGATCTGCGTCGCCGCCAAGGCGTGCCAGGGCTTCTGCCGGTCGGAGTTGAAGCTGTTCCGCGACGTGCTCGGCGCCGACGCGAAGGTCGAGCGCGAGGAGCACATCCTCGCCGGCGCAAGGCGCTGCGCCTATCGCATCACCACCGCGAAATCGTCCTGAGCGGTTTCAGTTTTTCGCAATCCACCCGACGATGCACCGAAGACGGTCGATCTCCTGCACCAATGCGGGTGCGCAGCGAAGGATGTCGCGCACCTCGACGTCGGGCTTGCGGGACAGATTGAAGTCGGTCGCCGGCCGGAACGCGCCGGCGGTGTAGGCGTCGCCACGTGCACGCTTGAATTCGAACTCCTCCCGCGAGCGCGTGAAATAGTGGTTGATGCGTGCAATGCCGGATGCCGGACGGGGGAGGATGCCGTTGGAGTCCGGGTCGATCTCGGCGCCGCCGATGTCGATCAATCGTCCTTTGAACCGGACCGGAACGTGAACACCCATTTGCGATACATCGCGAAGACGCACAATCGACTTCACGTGCCGATCGTTGGTGACGACAGCCCGCGTGAATCGTTCGATCGTCAGGCCGGTGCCTCGATTGCGCATCTCGCCTGAGGTGAATACGCGCCACGGTATGGCGACCGCACAAATGTCCGGATCCCGCGGCAGCAGATGGTCCAACGCAAGTCCGGGATCAAGCACCAGGAACTCGTCAAGGTCCGCATAGAGACACCACTCGACATGGCCGCGAAGCCGCTCAAGCGCGTGATTATGCGCCTTCACCTGCTGTTCCGGCCGGCCGCGCCAGCGACGGACGTTGATGATGCCCGCGTGCGCGAGCGGCGCAAGAATCCGCGCGGAGGCGTCATTGCTGTCGTTGTCATAGAGCGTGATCTGCCCGAACCCCAGCAGCCGGTGGTAAGCGATCCATTCCAGCAGGAATGGCGCCTCGTTGCGATGCATCGCCATGACGCCGAACTTTGCGGGACGGGGATCGAACCGATAGGACCGTCGCGCGCACGTCTTGGTGAGGACGGTCGGGGCGATGTCCGGGCTCATTTCATGTTTCTGGCCGAGGATCCAGGTGGCGAGCGATCCACCGACCGAGACCGGCTTTGCATGCGGGAACAAGGCGCGCCGCCGGGATCGCGACGAGAACGCGGCCGCGAACGATCCGCCCACCGAGAAATCGAACGGGCAGGCGGTACACGCGAACCAGCCCCCGCTTTTCAGGATGCGGACGAACTCGCTGCCGGCATCCTCCGGACGCTCGCATCGGTGCAGGACGCGGTCGGCAATCACGAAGTCGTACTCGTTGCTCAGCAGGGCAAGGTTCTCCGGCGTGAAATCCGGGTAGGGCAGTACCAGACGCTGGGCTTTCCGCAGGCCGAGGATTTTTGCGAGCCGCAGGGATTCGGGTCCGATGATGACGGCCTTCTTGTCCGGGCCATCTTCGGCCAGCAGTCGGTTCCTCAGCGCCGACGCCACCCTGCGCCTGGCCAGCCGGACGCAAGGGCGAAACTCGATTGCGAGCGCCGCCCAGCGTCGCCGTACCAGCCTTTTCAGCGAAGCCACCATTCCCCCGCATGCTCTCGTCGCAATGAAGCGCTCCCGCCAACGCGCTCGCGAACAGGATATGTCAGGACGGCGCGCCGTCAATCGGACTGGGCGATCGGTCCTGGCCCGGCCCGATGACGACGTGAATATCTGCCGGTGACGCCGCCTGCCGGTCAAAGCGGGGAAACCTAGCGTTATCCGCCACACCCGCCACAGCCGCCGCCGCATCCGCTGCCGCAACCGCCACCGCTCTCGCCGCCGCCGCAACCGCCGCCGGTGCCCCACCAGCCGCTCGACTCGTCGTCCTTCTTGCCGCGGCGCGCGCGGGTGATGAGCCAGGACACCAGGACGAAGACCCCGAACACCACGAACGACCCGATGGAGATGCCATTGGATCCGCCGGCCTCGCTCTTCGCCGCGACGCTCGCGCTCGTCGCCAGCAGGATGACCGGGACAGCGGCCCAGCGGAGCCCGCTGCCGAAGCCGGTCGGCTTTGCAACGAGCCAGTGCCGGCGGCGGTCAACCCATTGCAGGCGCGGCGCGGCGGCGAAGCGCTCGGCGAGCGGCGGCCAGAATGTTGCCGGCGGCGCGCATCCGAACTCTTCCTCATAGCGCACGCAGGTCGCCGCATACTGATCGTGGAACAACCGCGCCTGCGCTTGTCCGCCCTTGGTCGGTTCGTGGTGCAGCGGTCGGCCGAGCACCTCGTTGCAGAACCGCGTCCAGTAGGAGCGCGTGTAGACCAGATGGAGGTGCCAGACCTGATCCACCGCCTCCGAGGGCGTGAGGGAGCCGTCTGAAACGCAGATGAGATAGATGAACTTCTTGTATTCCTCGATCGCGCCCAGAGCATAATCGCGCGTCCAGCCATTCTCGCGGCTGAGCCGCTGCGAAAACTGGAACGCGTCCCCCGCGCCATCCATCTCGAAATCCCGAATGCGCTGCCAAAGATCGATCTTGCTGAGCATGATCACTCTCCTTCCCTGGTTTGCGGCTTGCACATCGTTCATATGATGAAATATCACTGATATTACGGTGTTTGTCAAATGTAGATGTTATGAACGTAAAATAGGATAGATATTGCAGCTTTATCAATAGATTATGCCGGATGATCGGCTGGGAGATGGACGTGAAATCCCGCTCATTCGAGTCGGTCTTCAAGGCAGCTGATTATCAAATATCAGTGTCGATTAGAGAAATATCTCTGGGGAATCGACCGGCCGGTGCCATATTTCGGGAAGCCGCAACTCAGTCCGAAGACCGCGACATGACCGTCATTCAGTCCCCCGTCAAATCCCTCGGCGCGCTGCTCCGGCGTTTGCGCGAGGAGCGCGAGCTGACCCAGAAGCAGGTCGCCCGCGACCTTGGCATCTCGCAATCGGCGCTGAGCGCGTGGGAGAGCGGCCAGACCCTGCCGCCGCGTCCGCAGATGCAGCGCATCGCCGCCGTGCTTGGCGTCGGAGTGGACGCGCTCGAATCCTATTTCGAGACCGCTGAAACGGAGGAGAGCTATCCGCCGCGCTCGCTCGGCCGCATCCACGTCCAGGCCGCCGAGCACGTCAAGCGCTTCGGACCGGACAATCTCTCGGTCTGGATTCTGGGCGCGACCAACCTCTCGGTCATGGAGGGCCCGTTCGTTCAGGAGCGTTGGCGCGCCAACCTGCTGCGCGGGATCGACTACAACGTGATCTGGTTTCTCGATCTGGTGCCGGAGGAGACGTTCCGCGCCGCGATCGCGATCTTCGCGGATATCGAGCGGCGGACCGCGGCTGAGCATGCCGCGCACGGATCGTCACGTCCGCGCGGAATTATCTCGCACTACGCGAGCAGCGCCTTCGATCCGCCGAGCGAACTGATGGTCGCATTGTACGGGCAACTCGAGAGCGCCCTGGCAGCGGTCGGCGGCAAGGCATCGGCCGCGGTCAAGCCGAAGGTCTATCCCTACGTCGCGGCGGTGCCGGGCAAGGCGCGCGCCTTGACGCCGGCCGAAACAGCGGTCGCGGACGCCGCCAAGAAGGTTCTGCGCTGCTGGCATCCGGAGTCCGGGATCGTGTTCTACCGCCCGAAGACGATCACCACGCCGCCGGCCGCGAACATCCGGCTGATGCCGGTATCCGAGCATATCGTGGACAGCCTGTCGCCGGATGCCGAGCAGTCGCAATATTGGTTCTGGCTCTCGCCGCGCGGCGCCGCCAGGCTCAACAACGCCGTGACCGCCTTCGACCGCGCCATTCAGGCGGCCGAAGGCAAGTCCTAGGGCGGCTACCTCGTCCCCACGTCCTTCGCGGTCAGATCGAGCGCAAGGGTGGTAAGGCGTATGAACTCGTCGACGTTCTCCTTCGTCCAGGTGAGGGGCGGGGAGAGCATCATCGTGTCCTTGGTCGCACGCATCACCAGGCCGTTGGCGAAACAATGATCGCGGCACCTTGTGCCGACCTCGCCGACCGGCTCGAAGGTCTTGCGCGCCTTCTTGTCCTTCACCAGTTCGATCGCGCCTATCAGGCCGACATTGCGCACCTCGCCCACCAGCGGATGGTCGAGCAGCTCCTTCAGCCGCTTGGCGAGATAGGGGCCGGTCTCGGTCTTCACCCGCTCCACGATCTTTTCGTCCTTCAGGATACGGATGTTCTCGATCGCGACGGCGCAACCGACCGGATGGCCGGAATAGGTGTAGCCGTGATTGAAGTCGGTGCTGCCCAGCACCTCGGCCACGCGGTCGGAGATCATGACGGCGGACAGCGGCTGATAGCCGGAGGTGAGGCCTTTCGCCAGTGTCATGAAATCGGCGCTGTCGATGCCGAAATGCTCCGAGCCGAACCAGTGGCCGGTGCGCCCGAAGCCGCAGATCACTTCGTCGGCGATCAGCAGCAGATCGTATTTCTTGCAGACTTCCTGCACCGCCGGCCAGTAGGTCGCGGGCGGAACGACGACCCCGCCGGCGCCCATGATCGGCTCGCCGATGAAGGCGGCGACGTTGTCGGGGCCGAGCTCCAGGATCTTGTCCTCGATCGCCTTGGCGCAGACCTTGCCGAATTCCTCGGGCGAAAGGTCGCCGCCCTCGGCATACCAATAGGGCCGGCGCACGTGGACGAAGCCGGGCAGCGGCAGGTCCGCCAGCTCGTGCATGTAGTCCATGCCGCCGAGCGAGGCCGCCGCCATGGTCGAGCCGTGATAGGCGTAGATCCGGCTGATGATGGTCTTCTTCTTCGGCTTCTTCTTGAGGTTCCAGTAGGTCCGCACCATGCGCACGATGGTGTCGTTGGCATCGGAGCCGGAGAGGCCATAGAACGCGTGATTGAGATGCTTGGGCGTCAGATCGACCAGGATCTGCGACAGCTCCGCCACCGCCGGATGGGTGGTCTTGAAGAAGGTGTTGTAGTAGGGCAGCTCCTGCATCTGCCGGTGGGCCGCGTCGGCGATCGACTTGCGGCCATAGCCGACATTGACGCACCACAATCCGGCGAAAGCATCCAGCAGCTTGTTGCCTTCGGAATCCCAGAGATAGGTGCCCTCGGCCTTGGTGATGACGCGGCTGCCGCGCCGGTGCAACTCGCCGTTGTCGGTGAAGGGATGAACGTGGCGGCGATCCAGCGCCTGCCATTCGGCGGTCGAATTGCGCTTGGGAAGAGCGGTCATGATGAACCTCGCGATGAAACAAGCAAATGTGATCGGCGTCGCGCCGGAGCGCGCGCCGGGCTGTTTTCGCTCAACGCGTGATCACGGATTGAAATTGATGCGCGCGGTCAGGATCAGGATCTCGGCGCGCAGGGACCGATGGCTGGCCGGCCCGTGATGCCGGCCCGCGCTCGACAATGCCAGATGATCGGTCCTCGTCCGCATGATGGCAGTCTATCAGTCGCCTAGACGTTCAACAACAGATGCTCGCGCTCCCACGAGCTGATGACGTTCTGGTAGGCCTCCAGCTCCGCCGACTTCACGATATAGAGCGCTTTCACGAATTTCTCGCCCAGCACGGCTTTCACCGGCTTGCAGGCCAGGAACTTGGACAGGGCCTCGTGCGCGGTCTTGGGCAGCGTGTGCGCCATCCGATAGGCGCTGCCCTCGATCTGGTTGGTCGGCTTCAGCCGCTCGGTCATGCCGAGATAGCCGCACAACAGGGAGCCCGCGATCGCGAGATAGGGGTTGGCGTCGGCGCCGGCCAGGCGGTTCTCGATCCGCCGGCTGGCGGCGTTGGAGATCGGCACGCGCAATCCGCAGGAGCGGTTGTCGATGCCCCATTGCACGTTGATCGGCGCATCGAACCGCGGCCTGAGGCGGCGGTAGGAATTCACGTTCGGCGCCAGCATCGGCACGACCTGCGGCAGATAGCGCTGCAGGCCGGCGACATGGCTGCGGAACATCGCGGTGTCGCGGTTCTTGCTGTCGGCGAACAGGTTCTTGCCGTTGCGCTTTTCCAGCACCGACTGGTGGATGTGCATGGAGCTGCCTGGCTGGTTGGCCAGCGGCTTCGCCATGAAGGTGGCATAGACATGATGCTTCATGGCGGCCTGGCGTACCGTGCGCTTGAACAGGAACGCCTGGTCCGCCAGCTCCAGCGGATTGCCGTGGTTGAAGTTGATCTCCATCTGCGCCGCACCGGATTCGTGCGTCAGCGTATCGACGTCGATGTCCGATTTTTCGCAGTAATCGTAGACATCCTCGAAGATCTGATCGAACTCGTTGGTGGCGTCGATGCCATAGGCCTGGCTGCCGGTCTCGGGCCGGCCGGAGCGTCCAACGGGCGGAATCAGCGGCAGGTCGGGGTCGGTGTTGACGCTGACCAGATAGAACTCCAGCTCCGGCGCGACGATCGGCTTCCAGCCCTTGTCGTCATAAAGTTCCAGCACCTTCTTCAGCACATAGCGCGAGGAGTGCTGCACCGGCGTGTCGTCGGCGTTGAAGGCGTCGTGGATCACCTGTGCCGTCGGATCGGCGTACCACGGCACCATGCGGATGGTGTCCGGATCGGGCCGCAGATAGATGTCTGGGTCCTCGTCCGAGCCGATATCGTCTTCGTCCAGATCGGGATATTCGCCGGTCACGGTCTGGAGGAAGATGCTTTCCGGCAGGCGCAAGCCGTAGTCGCGCACGCTTTTGGTGAATTTCTGCGCCGGCAGGATCTTGCCGCGCGGGATGCCGTTCATGTCGGGGACAAGGCACTCGACCTCATCGACCTTCCGCTCGTCGAGCCATTCTTCCAGGTATTTCATGATAACCGCTTG
>DASYRS010000437.1:0-3234 GCA_036004205.1 Dongiaceae bacterium | reverse complement strand
GATCGTCGCGCAGAGCCCTGGCGCGACCGTTGCGCGGCAACGCGGCTTGCTCGGCCGCGCGCAACGCGATCCGCCCGGATGGCTTCCCGCCGCTTGAACGCTTGGCGACTTTCTTCGTCATCCCGCCCCCTCTTCCGCGATCAGGCCGCCGCCTTCCCCAAGGCCTGCAGCATGGTGGAGCCAAGCTCCGCCGGCGATGGCGTAATCACGATGCCGGCCGAACGCAAGGCCTCGATCTTTTCCGCCGCGCTCTCGCCGCCGCCGGAGACGATGGCGCCGGCATGGCCCATGCGCCGGCCCGGAGGAGCCGCGCGCCCGGCGATGAAGCCGACCACGGGCTTCTTGCGCTTGGAGCGCTTCAGGAACTCCGCCGCGTCGATCTCCGGCGTGCCGCCGATCTCGCCGATCATGATGATCGCATCGGTGTTGTCGTCCGCCAGGAACAACTCGAGGATATCGACGAAGCTCGACCCGTTGACCGGATCGCCGCCGATCCCGACCACCGTCGACTGGCCAAGGCCCGCCGCGCTGGTCTGGGTCGCCGCCTCGTAGCTGAGCGTGCCGGAGCGCGACACGATGCCGACCCGGCCGGGCTTGTGCACATAGCCGGGCATGATGCCCATCTTGCATTCATCGGGCGTGATGATGCCGGGGCAGTTCGGGCCGATCACCCGCGACTTGGAATATTTCAGCTCCTTCTTGATGCGCGCCATGTCCTGCACCGGCACGCCGTCGGTGATCGCGACGATGACGTCGATGCCGGCGTCGATCGCTTCCAGGATGGAATCCATCGCATAGGTCGGCGGCACGTAGATGATGCTGGCGTCGCAGCCGGTCTTCGCCTTCGCATCCAGTACCGTGTTGAATACCGGCAGGCCGAGGTGGCTGGAGCCGCCTTTGCCCGGCGTCACGCCGCCCACCATGTTGGTGCCGTATTCGATCGCCTGCTGCGAATGGAAGGTGCCCTGGGTTCCGGTGAAGCCCTGGCAGATGACCTTGGTCGCCTTGTTGACGAGAATGCTCATGGTTACGCCCTCCCCTGCACGGCATGCACGATCTTGCCGGCGGCGTCCGACAAGGTGGTCGCCGTGATGATGGGCAGCCCCGATTCCTGCAGGATCTTGCGCCCCAGTTCGACATTGGTGCCTTCGAGGCGCACCACCAGCGGCCGGTCGAGGCCGACCTCGCGCGCCGCGCCGACGATGCCTTCGGCGATGGAATTGCAGCGCATCATGCCGCCGAACACGTTCACGAGAATCCCCTTCACGCCCGGATCGTTGAAGATCAGCTTGAAGGCGCAGGCGACGCGTTCCTTGGTGGCGGCGCCGGCGATGTCCATGAAGTTCGCCGGCTCGCCGCCATAGTACTGGATGATGTCCATGGTCGCCATGGCAAGCCCGGCGCCGTTCACCATGCAGCCGATATCGCCTTCCAGCTTCACGTAGTTGAGGTCGTGGCGCGAGGCTTCCAGCTCCAGCGGGTCCATCTCGTGCTCGTCGCGCATGTCCTGCACGTCGTGGTGCCGGAACAGCGCGTTCTCGTCGAACGTCATCTTGCAATCGAGCGCGATCAGCCGGTTCGACTTGGTGACGACCAGCGGGTTGATCTCCACCAGGGTCGCGTCGAGCTCGCGGAACGCCTTGTTCATCGCCATCAACAGGCGCACGAACTTGTGCACCTCGCGCTCCTTGAGGTCGAGCTGGAAGGCGATGTTGCGGGCCTGGAACGCGCGCATCGGCGTTGCCGGCGGCAGCGACAGGCGGATGATCTTGTCGGGATGGTTGGCGGCGACCTCCTCGATATCCATCCCGCCCTCGGTCGAGGCGATGACGGCGACGCCGCCGGTCGCGCGGTCGATCAGCTGCGCGACATACAGCTCGCGCGCGATGTCGCTACCCTGCTCGATGTAGACCTTCTTGACCTCCTTGCCGTCGGCGCCGGTCTGGTGCGTCACCAAGCGGCTGCCCAGCAGCTTGTCGGCGCTGGCGACGACTTCCTTCACGGAGCGGCAGATCTTGACCCCGCCCGCCTTGCCGCGGCCGCCGGCATGGATTTGCGCCTTCACGACCCAGACCGGACCATCCAGCTCTTCGGCGATGGTCTCGGCCTCGGCCGGATTATGGGCGACGTCGCCGCGCGGCACCGGCACGCCGTAGCGCCGCAGCAGCTGCTTGGCCTGATATTCGTGAATATTCATGGGCTTCCTCCGCAGGTTTCTGTCGTTGCATCACTTTGTGACGTGACCTGGGGCACGGCGCTTTTGTGCGCCGCACCAATTCCCATCCGGATAGAAATGCCTGGGCCGGGACCGATTGTCCATCGGCCAATGTCAATTCACTCGGATGAAGTGTAGATAAAGCCCAGCGCCAACGGCGCCGGCCTTAGCTTCCGCTTTCTCACCCGGCGCGCGAGCACTCTGGTCGCGCGATGAATGACGCAACTGAGACAGTCGAACGAGCCACTCCATTCTGGCCCGGATGTCTCCCGCTGTGAATCATGGTATTTCTAGGGCTCTTTTTGACTATTCAGAATTCGACTAGGATCGCCGGGTTTGCGTCCTGCGCATTGCGAGGCGACCAGGCGATCCGCATATCGGACGCGCGAAACGGATAGGAATTCCAAGGAGATGACAGGGGGTCGTCGGATCATCCGCCAGTACTGGCGGCGGCAGGTGGGGCGTTTGGCCGCACTGCTGTTGATCGCCGGCTGCGCCGCGCCGAAGGCCCCGCCGGAGGCCGTTTCAACGCCGGTCCAGCCCAATCCCCCGCTCGCGACGCTGCAGGCCTACGCGGTCAATCCCGGCATCGGGACGCAATGCGTGCCCTATGCCCGCGCCCGCTCCGGCATCGGGATCTTCGGCGATGCCTATACCTGGTGGGACACGGCGGCAGGCCGCTACGCGCGCGGCAGCCTGCCGATCGCCGGCTCCGTTCTGGTGCTGCGCAAGACCAACCGCCTGCGCTACGGCCACGTCGGCGTCGTCACGGCGGTGGTCGGGCCGCGCGAGATCCGCGTCGATCACGCCAACTGGCAGCCGAACGCGATCATCACCAACATGGCGGTGCTCGACGTCTCGCCGGCCAACGATTGGACGCAGCTGCGCTTCTGGAACAAGGACGCGCGGATGTGGGGGCGGATCTATCCGGCTGCGGGCTTCATCTACAACGTGCCAGACGGCGTGGTGCCGCCGGGCACCACTACGATCAGCTCAGGCAACAGCCAAGGCAGGCTGGC
>DASYRS010000436.1:0-10911 GCA_036004205.1 Dongiaceae bacterium | reverse complement strand
TCCCTGTTCCATCCGATCTGCGCACACCATGTCCGCCTTGCTTGCGACTTCCGTCAACCGGCGCAGCGATGCTGCGACCCCAAGCCGCGGCGAGCTGAAGACCGGAACCGGCGATTGCCGCAGCAGATCGGCGGCGGCGGCCATCGAGGCCTGCGCCAGCACGATGGCATCGGGCCGCGGCCGGGTGCCGAGGATAATGCCGGCGATATGGTGGGAGAACCCAGCTTCGTCGCCGGCCTGGAACAAGGGCCAGGCGTTTTCCATCAGCAGGGTCTCGATCTCGATCCGCCGGTTCTGCGCGTGCGCCACCTCGTTCAGCAGCTGGGTGGTGGGGCCGAGGGTAGACGGCAGGCAGGCCGCGACCAGGATATGGCGCCCGGCGCCGACCGCCGCGTCGGCCATCGGCCGGTCGAGCCGCAAGGTCGACAGCCCCATCTGGCGGCCGACTTGCTCCGCCATGCCGCCGACGCTGGAGCAGGTGCACAGCACCTGGGCCGCGCCCTGGCTTTGCAGGGTGGCCAGAGCCGTCTCGATGCCGGCCGCGATGGTGTTGACCGGGAAGGTGTCGAGCGCCTGGCGCAACAGGACCTCGCGCACGCAATGCACCCATCCGACATTCTGCGGCGCCAGTTCCGCCAGCAGGCGATCGAACCGCGCGCGATGCGATTCGGCGGTGTGCAGCAAGCCCAGCACCTGCCGAGTCATAAAGTGGCGCCCTTGAAAAAGATGCGGGTGTTGTCGTAGCCCGCGATCACCATGAAGCGGTCGCCGGGCTGCACCGCCACCGGCTGCGGAAAGAATTCGGCGGCCTGCTTCCAGTGATTGGTGCGGGTGGTGCTGGCGGAGGAATAGACGGTCTCCTCATCCATCACCAGGTCGAACCAGAACGCGATGCCGTGGACGACGCCGGCGCTGGTCGCGGTCACCTGCAGCAGGCGCGCGTCGCGCTCCGGCATGTTGCGGCGGAAATCGAATTCCAGCGCCTTGAAGGGTTGCGAGATCTGCCGCACCAGGTCGGCGGCAAGGTCGATTTGGGCGTAGCCCGGGGAGCGCAGCTTGTCGAGCGGGCTTAGATCGAAGCCGGAAATCTGCCGGACCGGATTGATGCGGGCAAGCTGCGGCGCTTCGATGAGGGCGCCATAGACGGTCGCCGCGGCCGGAATGATCTTGGCATCGGGCTTCAGCAGCGCCTCGCGCGCATGCTGCAGGACCGGGATCATGTTGGGCGACATCATGCCGATATTGATCAGCTCCGACACGAACACGTCGGCGCGGTCGGGCAGGTCCGTCCCGACCTGGACCTGGGTCGACTTGCGGGTGATGACGGTGATGCGGTCAGAGAGGCCGTTCTTGGCCACCACTTCGCGCGCGATATCGCCCATCAGCGGCAGCACCTCGCAGGTGACGACCCGGCCGGCGCCGGCGCGCGCCGCCATCATGGCGACCAGGCCCGAGCCGGTGCCGATCTCCAGCACCAGGTCGCCCGGCTTGACCGCGCGGCGCAGCGCCAGGTCGTAGGCCTGGTTGCGCTCCTCGTCATTGACCATCGGGATGTGCCAGGCCGGCGCGATCGAGGAGAATTGCAGGCGCAGCATGAAATCGATGTCTTCATCGTCGGGGAAGCGCGCATGCGCTTCGCGCAGCAGGGTCAGCGCCTCCTCGCGCTTGTCCTGGTCGTGCAGGCATTGCGCCAGCGAGGCGTGCGCCTGGTGGAACTCGGCGTTGAGCTCGATGCAGCGCCGGAACTCGGCCTCCGCCTCGGGAATCATGTCGAGATGGTAGTAGAGCTCGCCCAGGTTGAAATGCGCGTCCTGGAAATCGGGCATGTGCAGGATGGCTTCGCGGAAGCAGATCAGCGCCTTGTCCAGCCGGCCGCGCCGCTTCAGCGCGACGCCGAGGTTGTTGATGGCGCTGATCAGGCCGGGCGCCACCGCCAGCGCCTGGCGATAGCAATTCTCCGCCTCGTCGACCCGGTTGAGCCGCAGCAGCGCATTGCCGAGATTGTTCCACACCGGGCCGTCCTGATCGTTGAGCAGGACCGCGCGATGGAAGCTTTCCGCCGCCTCGAGATCGCGGCCGAGGGCATAGAGCAGCGCACCGCGCGAATTGTGGAACAGCGCCTGCCCGCCATCGAGCGCGATGGCCCGGTCGATCTGGCCCAGGACCGCGTCGGCCGCGGTCCCCTGCTGATAGGCGATGACCGCCGCCCAGTGCAGCGCGATCGGATGGTCCGGCTCGCTGGCCAGCACGCGCTCGAATCCCCGGCGTGCTTCGTCGTGGCGTCCTTCGGCGAGCGCGGTCAGCGCCGCCTGCAATGTGTCTTGTGTCGTCACGAATCCCCCAGATTCGCAATACAGCCAGCAAAAAACCTCTGGGCGCGATCCTAGAGGAGCGATCGCCTCGATGGCACCTGGAAAACGAGATTTAAGGCCGGATCAGGCGAGAATATTGACGAGCGAGCCGCGCGGCAGGCGTTTGTCGGCGGTGGCGCCGTCGGTCGTGCCGCCGGTGCTGTTCACCGGTTGCGCCGCCACCTGGGTCTGCGCGGTCTGGGTGGTCGCCTCGGTCAGCATGGAGATCAGCGACTGGGCCTGGACCTGCGCCGACTTGATGCCGTTGAGTGCGCTCTGCTGGGTGCGCTGTGCGCCGGAGATCTGCGCGGCGGCGGCGATGTCCATCGGTCAGGTCCGTTCCGTCAGGCCATGATGTCGAGCAGCGACTTGGTCTGCTCGTTGGTGCTCTTCAGCACGGCGGCGTTGGCCTTGAAATCCAGGGCCGCCAGCGACAGCGAGACGATATCTTCGGGGTTCAGCGGGCCCTCGGCGATGTTCTGCGCGGCTTGCTGCGTCTTCTCTTCAGCCCGTTTGAGACCTTCGATCGTCGCCTGCGCGGCGCTACCGAGCGAGGGAACTTCCATGATGCCCAATCCCTGATCCAGTTGAGCGGCACTCTACGCCACAAATCTTAACGAATCCTTGGAATCGCAATCTCCGCCAGCCAGTGCCATTCCTGGGCGTTAATAGATTGATATAGCTACATATTTTCGTGCAAAGCCAGGTGGCATCCCTAGGCCAAACGTATTAACAAGCCCGGCATCGCCTCAATCTACAGGGCCCCCACGAGTACATCCTGTCCCACCGTGATGACGTCCGCCGTCTTCAGGGTGGCGACGGCCAGGTCGAAGCTGGCATTGCCATCGGTATCGACCGCGATCTCGACCGACGCTCCGTTGTCGGTGATCGACACGCGGCCGGCGCGATCGATGTCGGCGACGCCGAGATCGTCGAACAGCGCGTCGAGGTCCAGCGTGTCCTGTCCGCCCGCGCCGTTGCCGTCGAAGCCGACAATCAGGTCATGGCCATCCAGGATGCCGGTATACCGCACGATGTCGTTGCCGAGGGCGACATTGATTGTGTCGTCGCCCAATCCGCCGGTGACGGTGTCATTGCCGGCGCCGCCGTTGATGGTGTCCTTGCCGTCCTCGCCATTCAGGGTGTCGTTGCCGGCGCCGCCATTCAGGGTGTCGTTGCCGTCCCCGCCGATCAGAAAATTGTTGCCGGCGTTGCCGGTGAGCGTGTCGTTGCCGATGCCGCCATCCAGGGTGACCTGAATGGTTGCGGCCGGCAGCGCCGCGGCGCTGATCTTGTCGTCGCCGCCGAGGCCGTTGATGAGCAGCCGATCGTTGGCGATCTCGGCCTCCGCGATCGTCACCTGCGCCGCGAGACCGGTGACCGAGACATCTCCGGCCGCCAACCCGATGCTGATGACATCGTTGCCCGCAGTGGCGTTTTCGGTGACAGAGTCGGCCTTGCCGTCGCCGGTGGCGCCGCCGATCGTGCCGGCCAGATCGATCGCCACCAGCTTGAGATCGGTGCCGCTGAGGTCATTGATGGTAATATTGTCGAAGCCGCCCAGGGCCTGGAGCTGGATGCGCTCCACATCGTTCAGGTCCATGGTGACGCTGGCGACGTCGCGGATGAAGCGCACACGCCCGCCATTGGCGGAGATGTCGAAATTCTCGCTGGCGTTCGCGCCGTTGAATTCCAGCGTGTCGACGCCGGTCTGGCCTTCGATCGTGTCGTTGTCGTCGCCCGGACCCCAGATGAACCGGTCGTCGCCGGCGCCGAGCAGGGCGGCGTCATCGCCATCGCCGCCGGTGACCGTGTCGTTACCCGCGCTGCCGACGAGCAGGTCGGCGCCAAGGCCGCCCAAGAGCCGCAAGTCGATGAGACCGGCCCCCAGAGTGGACGCATTGATCACATCGTCGTCGCCGCCGCCGTTGATGAACAGGCGATCGGCTTTTCCAGCGTGATCGACGCTGACCTGCGCGGCCGGGCCGGTCACAACGACCTTGCTGCCGATGTCATCGACGGCGATGGAATCCGCGCCCGCCGTCGCATTGACGGTCACGGTGTCGATCTTGGTGTCGGCGGTCTTGCCGCTCGATGTCGCGGCCAGGTCGACCGCCACCTCGGTCGCGTCGGTGCCCGCGAGGTCGTCGACGGTGACGGTATCGGCCCCGCCCAGCGCACGCACCTCGATGCGTTCGACGTTGTCGATGTCCAGGTTGGCAACGTCGCGCTCCACCCGCACCCGCGTTGCGTTGGTGGAAACCAGGATGGTGTCGTCGGTCGCAGCGCCGATGAAGCGCAGGGTGTCGATGTCGTTCCCGCCGTCGACCGTATCGCTGCCGTCGCCGGGATTCCACACGAACACGTCATTGCCGATACCGAGGTCGGCCTCGTCGTCGCCGTCATTCCCGGTGACCGTATCGTCGCCGTCGCCGCCGGTCAGAGTGTCGGCCCCGAGGCTGCCGATGATGGTATCGTTGCCGAGATCACCCTGGAGGAAGAGCCCCAGGATATCTGCCGGCAACTTCGAGGCGTCGATGATGTCGTTGCCTTCGGCGCCATTGACCAACAGCGTATCGCCGAGCTCGGCGCCCGAGACCGCGATCTGGGCAGCCAAACCGATAACAGTGACATCCCCGCCGACCAGCGCCACGGTGATCTTGTCGTTGCCGGCGGTGCCATAACCGGCAACGATATCCTGTGCGCCGTCGCCCACGCCCGCCTTCGCCAGATCGACCGCCACCAGCTTGACATCGGTGCCCGTGAGATCGTTGACGATGACGTTGTCGATCCCACCCTCGCCGTGAAACACGATGCGCTCGACATCGTCCACGTCGAGGGTGACAACGCCGATGTCGCGGAAGAATTTCACCCGTCCGCCATTGGCGGAGATGTCGATGTTCTCGTGCGCGTCGACGCCCTGGACGTCGAGCGTGTCGGTGCCGGCCTGGCCTTCGATCGTGTCGTTGTCGCCGCCGGCGCTCCACTTGAAGAGGTCGTTGCCGGCACCCAGCAGAGCGACGTCATTGCCGTCGCCGCCGGCCACGGTATCGTTCCCCGCGCTGCCGACCAGGAAATCGTTGCCGCTACCGCCGGAAAGCAGCAGGGCGATCTTGCCGACGGCCAGCCCGGTGGCGTTCATGACATCGTTGCCGATGCCGCCCTCGATGGTGAGGACATCCGTCTTGTCGGCGTGATTGAGGATCACCTGGGCTGGCAAGCCGGTCGTGACGATCTTGCTGCCGGTCGAGGAGACGAGCACGAGGTCGTCGCCGCCGGTGCCATTGGCGATGACGGTGTCGAGCTTGGTGACGGGAGCGGCGCCGCCGACCGTAGCGGCCAGATCGACCGTAACTTCGGTGACGTCGGTTCCGGTCAAGTCGTTGACGACGACCGTGTCGGCGCCGCCAAGGGCCTGGATCTGCAGGCGCTCGACGTCGTTCAGGTCCATGGTGATGTTGGCGACGTCGCGGAACAGCCGCACCCGCCCGCCATTGGCGGAGATGTCGATAATCTCGGGGGCGCCGGAGCCGATGAAGCGCAGCGTGTCGATGTCGCCCTCGCCTTCGACCGTGTCGCTGCCGTCGCCGGGGTTCCACACGAAGACATCGTTGCCGGCACCGAGCAGGGCAACATCGTCGCCGCCATTCCCGGTGACCGTGTCGTTGCCGTCCCCACCAAGCAGGATGTTGCTGCCGTCGTCGCCGCCGATGGTGTCATTGCCGTCGCCACCGTCGATCGTGAGCTTGACGGTGCCCGCCGGCAGTGTCGAGGCATTGATCTTGTCGTTGCCGCCGAGGCCATTGATGACAAGCGAATCGTTCGCGATCTCGGCATTCGCGATGGTGACCTGGGCCGACAAGCCGGCGATGGAAACCGCGCCGCCAAGCAACGTCACATTGATCGTATCGTTGCCGTTGGTGGCGTTGCGGGTCACGGTGTCGACCGCGCCGTCGCCCGCCCCTAGATCGATCGCCACCAGCTTGACGTCGGTGCCCTTGAGGTCGTTGACGGTAATGGTGTCGGACCCGGCCAGGGCCTGGAGCTCGATGCGCTCCACGTCATTGAGATCCATGACGATGTTGCCAACGTTGCGGGTGAGCAGCGCCCGGACGCCATTGGCGGAGAGGGCCATGATCTCGGAGCCGGCGCTGGCGTTGAATTCCAGCGTGTCGATGCCGGTCTGGCCTTCGACCGTGTCGCTTCCGTGGCCCGGATTCCAAATGAACCGGTCATTGCCGGCGCCCATCAGCGCCGTGTCGTTGCCGCCCAAGCCTGTGATGGTGTCGTTGCCGGGAGTGCCGTTCAGCGTTTCACCGGCCGGTGTTCCTACGATATTCGCCATGTGAGTCAGCCCTCTTCAAATGACCCGAGAGGCCCGCAAGCAAGGCTGGTCGTTAACACCGTCGATGATTGATCTACAAACCAGCCCTGTTGAGAGGCGCCTCGGCCTGTTGCCTAGCGCTCGCGCGCTCATCTCGATTCGGCGTGAGGACAATTCCCCGCCGCGTGTTGCGGCGTTACCGACTTCCTGCCATCCGCGTCGTTCTTGGTTTGCGGTTCCTACCGTCGCGACCCGCAACCAGCCTTCTATTCCGCACGCAGTGGCAACTTCCTCCCCGCAGAAGCAACTTGTCGATGATGTTCATCACAATGTCTGCAAAACAATCAAGTGTTAGGCTTATATTCACGAAGTCGAAGCCGCGCGAACCCATTGCTCGGTTCAGCAACATCAAGGCGCATACTGGCGGTTATTTCAGCTTGCTGACCATGTCCTTGACCGCCGTGCAGGCGTCGGGCGGCGCGGCCGGATCGTGGCATAGGGCCTCGATCATCAGCGGCCGCAGGGCCGGACAATCGGTCAGCACCTGCTTCTGATAGTTGGCGGGATCGCCGAACGGGAATTTGTCGTAGGGCTGCTTCTTGGCGACGGCGTCCTTGAAAGCCGGGTCCGCCAGCTTGACTTCGGTTTTCGCCTTGCAGGCGCAGTTGGTGGCGACCGATTTCTTGTCCTTGCCGATCCAGCCGGCCTCGTTCACCAGGCAGGTGTCGATGAACAGTTGCTCGAGCTCGCCATCGGCGGCGCTGGCCGGGCGGCCCATCGGCAGCGCGGCCATCGCCGCCAGAAGAAGAGCCAGATACCAACGCATAGACTTATCCTCAAATTTCCGCGGAGGCCGCAGATTGACAGCGCTCGGGCGGACGCAGCACAGTTGCGCCCATCCTTCCCGAACCGGTCGCCATGCACAAATGAAAATCACGTCAATCCGCGCCTACCAGGTCGATCTGCCGCTGCACGAGGGCAGCTACAAATGGTCCGGCGGCAACGTCGTCACGGTCTTCGACTCGACCGTGGTGGCGGTGGAGACCGACGAGGGGCTGACCGGATATGGCGAGGTCTGCCCGCTCGGACCCGCCTATCTGCCGGCCTATGCCGCCGGGGTGCGCACGGGCCTCAAGGAGATCGGGCCGAAGCTGCTGGGGCTCGACCCGCGCGACCTTGGTGTCCTGAACCGGCGCATGGACCAGGCGCTGCGCGGGCATCCGTACGTCAAATCCGGGATCGATGTCGCCTGCTGGGACATCCTAGGCAAGGCGAGCGGGCAACCGGTGGTGACGCTGCTGGGCGGGCGCTATGGCGAGGATTTCCTGCTCTATCGCGCGATCTCGCAAGAGAGCCCGCAGGACATGGCCAAGCGTGTGCACCAGTACCGCGCCGAGGGCTACACCAAGTTCCAGCTCAAGGTCGGCGGCGATCCCGACGTCGATATCGAGCGTATCCGCGCCACCTCGCGCGAGCTGAAGCAGGGTGACGTGCTGATCGCCGACGCCAATACCGGCTGGCTGATGCACCAGGCGACCCGCGTGGTGGACGCGGTCAAGGATATCGACGTCTATATCGAACAGCCCTGCATGAGCTACGAGGAATGCCGCACGATCCGCGACCGCACGCAGCGGCCCTTCATCCTCGATGAGGTGATCGATTCGCTGTCGGCGGTGCTGCGCGGTTATGAAGACCGCGCGATGGACGTCATCAACCTCAAGATCTCCAAGGTCGGCGGCCTCACCAAGGCGCGGCAGATCCGCGACCTCTGCGTCGCGCTCGGCATCGCCATGACCATCGAGGACACCTGGGGTGGCGACATCGTGACCGCGGCGATCGCGCACCTGGCGCATTCGACGCCGCCGGAATTCCTGTTTTCCGCCACCGACTTCAACTCCTACGTCACCCGCTCCATCGCCGAAGGCGCGCCGCGGCGCGAGATGGGCCGCGCCAGGGCCTCCGATCAGCCGGGCCTCGGCACCACGCCGCGGTTCGACGTGCTGGGCAAGCCTGTGCTGGAGATCAAATGAGCGAGCTTATCTTCCGGCGTGCCGGCGAAAGCGATGTCGAGATCATGCGGGCCCTGACGCATTCCGCCTATGCGAAATGGGCGCAGCTGATCGGCCGCCGGCCCAAGCCGATGAATACCGACTACGAGCACGCCGTGCGCACCCACGTGATCGAGCTGGCCTATGAAGACGGCACGCTGGTCGCACTGCTCGAGATCATCCCCGCCGCCGACCATCTGCTGCTGGAAAACATTGCGGTGGCCCCGCCGCATCAGCGCCAGGGACTCGGCCACCGCCTGATGGCCCGGGTCGAAGCGATGGCCCGCGCGCGCGGCCTGCCGCAAGTGCGGCTCTATACCAACAAGGCGTTCACCAGCAATCTCGATTTCTACCAGAAGCTCGGCTACACGCTCGAGCGCGAGGAGCCGATCAAGGCCGGCGGCACCCTGGTACATTTCGTGAAGACGGTGAAGCAGCCGTAGCGTTATCACCGGCTGCTTGCCTCCCAACACCGTCATCCGCGTGCCAAGCAGGTCTAGAATGGCCGGATAGTGGACCGGACAGCCGGCTCTTGCGGGAGGGACAGGAACTCTCCGAGCAATTCCGCTCAAATTCGACACACTTTTGGTCGCAAGAGTCAGCAGACTCTCACCTTCGCGCGTGACACGGCGCTGGGGATCGGAAAGGATTGCGCCGATTCATCTCGAATGGGGAGCGGCGTGACATCTTGGTGGACGGCCCTGCTGGCGGTGATCGCACTTGTCGTCGCCCTACGGAAATCCTCTCGTCTTCTTCAACGGTTGGAACTTCTGGAAGAATTGGTTGCGAAGCTGGAGAGAGAGATCGCTTCTCTCCGCCGCTCCGTCGAATCGTCCGAAGCCAGGTCCCAGACGGAACGCCGATCAGTTTTCGAAATGGTGCCGATATCCGCGACGCCGGAGCCTTGGCGGAGCCCTTCGCAGCCGCTGACGGCGGCCGAGGCCGGGACAGATCCGACACCCACCGTCGAACCGGCAAGAGCCGAAGAGCCGATTCCCGAAGTTATCGTCGCTCCGGTCGGTGTGCCGGAACACGTCGAACCAACGGCTCCAATCGCCGCCGTGTCGGACAGCCCGGCAGAGGTCCCCAGCGAGTTCTTCTCGGGCATCCCCGATAGCCCGGCAGAGGTCCCCAGCGAGTTCTTCGCGGGCATCCCCGATAGCCCGGACCATACCGCCGAGGACCTTGCCGGCGAGCCGGTCGCAGCCGCCACCAATCAGTCCGTGCAAACCGGTACGCCGAACCGCGAGCAAAGCCCCCCGCCGCGCAAGGTCGATTTCGAGTTCCGCCTGGGCGGGCGAATCTACGGCTGGCTGGGTGGCATCGCGCTGTTGTTGGCCGGCGTGTTCCTAGTGAAATATTCCCTCGAACAGCAGCTATTGTCGCCGACGGTTCGCATTGTCATGGGCGCTCTGTTCGGGATCGGCTTGTTGGGTGCCGGGCACTGGATGGGGCGCCGTTCCAACAATCTGGGTCAGGCGCTGTCGGCGGCGGGTGTCGGCGATCTCTACGCGGTGCTGTTCGCCAGCGTCGCGCTCTACGACCTCCTGCCGTCCAGCGTCGCGTTCACCCTGCTGGCGGCGCTGACCGGATTTGCGATCTGGCTTTCCCTGCGCCAGGGGCAGTTCGTGGCGCTGGTGGGCCTGGCCGGCGGCTTCCTGACGCCCGCCATCGTGACCAGTGCCGAGCCGAATCCGGCCATCCTGTTCGCCTACCTGTTCCTCATTCACCTCGGTACCCAGTTTCTGCTGCAACGCCGCGGCTGGTGGCACCAGGCGGCGCTGGGCGCCGGCGGCGGATTAGTCTGGGCCTTCGTCGTTACGCTGGCCAGCTGGCCGGATGCGGCGGGATTCCGTCTTGGCGCCATTGTGCTGCCCATCTTCCTGATCGCCACCCACTGGACCGCGTTGTGGTCGCTGCTCGGTCGTGGCGACCGCACAGCCTTGCGCCAGCGCGAGATGGCGGCGCTGGCGGTGACCGCGGCCTGTCACGGCCTGATGTTGTTGTGGCTGGCGATGGGCAGCTTCGCCCTGCTCGACTGGGGCTTTGCGATCGTGCTTGGCCTCTCCCACCTCGCCGTCGCGCGCAAATACGACCGCCAGGAAGTCCCGGCCGGGATCGGCTTGCTGCTTGGCCTTGCCGCCTTCGGGCTGTGGCGTTTGGGCATCCTGTTGCCCGGCATCGGACC
>DASYRS010000435.1:0-7686 GCA_036004205.1 Dongiaceae bacterium | reverse complement strand
GGCCTCATCACCCGCAACGAATCTCCGGTGGTTCCCAATGTCGTCCTACCCGAAGCATAACCAGCGGCGCGCCGGCCTCGGCCTGTTGCTGGCGCTCGTCTCGGTCGGACTGTTCGCGATCTCGCCGACCCTGGCCCGGCTCTCCTACGAAGCAGGCGCCGGGCCGCTCAGCGCCAATGTCTGTCGCGGCTTCCTGCTGTTCGCGTTGTTCGCCGTCGTCCTCATCCTCCGGCCTCAACCGAGGAGCGAGGCGCGCCAAGGATGGGGATCGCGCCACCCGCGGTTGGTCGCGGCTGTTCTTGGCCTTTCCTATGCCGCGTTCGCCTGGATCTATCAGGCGGCGATCTTCGAGGTGGGAGCCGGCCCTTCGCTGGTCGCCGCCAGTGCCAGCGCGATCCTGGTGGTGCTGTGGCAGGGGCGGCCGTTCCGGGGCGCCAGGTCCCCGCATCCGGCGGGCATGCCGGAACTGGCCGCGGCGCTCGTCACGGTGACCGGCGTCTATCTGCTGGCGAAGGACGGCCATGCGAGCGCGCGCAGCCTGATCTATTGCGTCCTCATCATGGTGAGTTGCGGCGCCATGACCATCGCCACCGAATGGGCGGCCGAAGCCGGCGTGAATTTCGCCCGGCGCGGGCGCGCGATCGGCCTTGGCATGCTGCTGCTCGTCATCCCGCTCGCTCTTGGCTACCAGGAGATCCCGGTCGAGCCGCCGCAACGGACCGGCATGGAATGGTGGGCCCTCGCCCTGCCGGACGGCACGCTCGGCTGGTATGCGTTCCTCGGCTCCGCAATCACCATGATCGGGGCCATCAGCCTCTACAGCGCAGCCATCGGCCATATCGGCGCGGTGCGCGTGTCGCTGATCGCCAATGCCGAGCCGGCAATCGGCCTCGCCATCGCCTGGATCTGGGCTGGCGAGGAGCTTGGATTGCTCGGAATTCTGGGCGGCGTGCTGGCTTCGGCCGGCCTGGTCAACTGGCGCCGGGTGACGGAATGGACGATCGGCGCGCTCTCTCCGCTGCCGCTCGAGGATCGTTTGCGGCGCTAGAGCCCGATCCGATTATGTTGAACCGGATCATGCCCTAGATTCGCTGCGCTGGTCGCATTTTCTGCGCCGGGTTCAGCGGCGGTTCACCTGCTCGCGCGCATAGCCGGCCATCGATGCGTACCCGCGCACGATCGCCTCGCGCTCGGCATGGCTCGCGACCTGCTCGACGTCGGCGAAACCGTCCGGAGCACGCGCTTCCACGAGGTCGATCACGCCTTCGGGTCCGCCCTTCCGGTTTGTCAGCACGATCTCCGCGGTCGGCGGCCGCCGCTCGGCATCGTAGGCGGCCAGCGCGTCCGGCACCGCCGGCGCCGAGGCGAGATGACGGGCGAGCGAGCGCGCATCGAGGATCGCCTGGCTGGCGCCGTTGCTGCCGACCGGATACATCGGATGCGCGGCGTCGCCCAGCAGCGTCGCGCGGCCAAAGGACCAGCGCGGCAGAGGATCGCGGTCGCAGGCCGGATATTCGTAGAACGTGCCGGTCGCCTCGATCAGCCTCACGGGATCGACAAAGCCCAGGCGGAACTTGTCGCGCACGAAGACCAGCGCCTCATCGAAGTTTCCCGGACGGTTCCAGTCTTCGCGCCGGGGCGGCGGAGCGGTGCCGTCGCCGATGCGCGCCATGATCGCCCAGTTGGTCAGTCGCATCTTCGGCCGCGACGGGTCGGCATGGATGGGATAGATGACGAACTTGGCGTCGTTTCCGCCGGCGATCACCATGGCCCGGCCGTCCGCGTAGACCGGCCATTCGGTCGCGCCGCGCCAGAGCATGAGCCCGCTCCAGGCAGGCGGGCCCTCACGAGGATAGAGCAGTGAACGGACCCTCGAGTGGATGCCGTCGGCCGCAATCAGCGCATCGCCTGCGACCTCGATGCGCTCGCGCGCGTCGCGGCGCTCGAACGTCGCGATGACCCGGTTGCCTCGCTCCTGGAAGTCCACCAACCGGCAATCGGTATGAACGCGTTCGGCTCCCAGCCGCTCCAACGCTGCGCGCAGCAGTACGCCATGCAGCTTGCCGCGATGAATGCTGAATTGCGGCATGGCATACCCGGCATCGGATCCACGCAGTTCCTGCCACACGGTCTGACCGAGGCATAGACGAGAGCGCGGGTGCGGATGCCCGCGCGATCCAGCGCAGGCAGCAGGTCCAACGACGCCAGCTCCTTCACGGCGTGCGGCAGCATGTTGATGCCGACGCCAAGCTCGCGCAGTTCGCACGTCTGCTCGTATATCTCGGCGTCGACGCCGACCTGGTGCAAAGACAGCGCCGCAGCCAGGCCGCCTATGCCGCCGCCGGCGATCACAATCTTCATGGCTACCCCACCGAAATTGCGAGGCATTCAGGCTGGTGGCCGGAGAACACCGGCAACGTCGCGAACAACTCAAATGCGAGAGAGTTCCGCAGCTGCCCGAATAACGGGTAGACGGATCTGTAGATCGCACCGGCCAGCGAATGCGCAGCCGGCTACTCGGTATGCGGGGGCGCCGCGACAGCCCAGCTTGGATCGGCGCCGAACGGATGATCCAGGAAAAACGCCCAGGTGCCGTCGGGCAGCCGGCGGTGGACCTCCATGCCGTGGTGATGCACTTCGGTCGGCCGGCCGTTCTTGTCGACGCCCTTGATCAGCCACTGCGACCGGGTCATCGCGAAATCGCCGCCGACCGTCGTATGGTGGGTGACGACATCCATGTGCGGCTTGAGGCCGATATAGGCGGCCATGGTCCGGCGGATGCCGTCGGCCCCGCGCGCAACCATGGTCCCGCCATGGACCTCGTCGACCTGCACGATCGAGGCTTCCGGATGATACATGGCGGCCGCAGCTTCGACATCCTGCGCATTGAAGGCGCGGGCCAGCCAGAGATTGCAGAGTTCGGGAGATGGAGCGCCCATGATAAGTCTCCGTTGGTTGAGGATCGAATGCTGCCTTTTTCAGGCAACGTGGTTGCGCTTGGCCAACATGCCTTCGGCCTCCATCGCTGCGCGAACAGCTGGCCGCGCACTGACGCGAGCCATGAAACCGCGGAGATGCGGGAATGAGGCAAGGTCGATCTTGGCGAGACCGGACCAGCCGACGACGGTGAAGAGATAGGCGTCGGCGGCGGTAAAGCGGTCGCCCATCAGGAAGAGACCGGTCTCGGCGAGACGGTCCTCGACGAACTCGAGACGCTCGGCGATTTTCCCGCGGGCTACATCCTGCGCTTGAGCTCCATATTCCGGATGGAACAACCACGGGCTGTACATCTTGTGCAGCTCGGTCGCGATGAAAGTCAGCCAGGCCTGGAAACGGTAACGGTCCGGCGAGCCAAGCGTTGGAGCTAGACCGGTTTCCGGCTTCAGCTCGGCCAGAAACAGGACAATAGCAGCGCCTTCTGTCAGCAGCGAGCCGTCATCGAGCCGCAACGCCGGCACGTAACGATTTGGGTTGATGGTGGAGAAATCCACGCCCGCCTCGGTCACGTGCGGCGTCTTGCGGATATCCACCCGCTCGAGCACCAGCGGAATTTCCGCCTCCAGGGCGACAATGTGCGGGGACAGCGCGCAGGTTCCGGTCGCGTAATAGAGCTTCACGGCGAGTCCTTTCATCGCGATGCGAAATCGTTCGATACGTGAAAAGGTAGGTCAGGCACGAACGCAAAGCTCGTTGGGTCTTCGCAAGCGCCGCTTGCATGACCGCAAGCCGGCAATATGATATGGACGTCGCATGGACGATTGGAATGAACCGCGGCTCGTCCTGGCGGTACACAGGGCGGGCAGCCTCACGGCGGCGGCAAGCGCGCTCGGCATCGATCACTCGACCGCGTTTCGCCGTTTGAACGCGCTGGAACAGAAGCTCGGGGTGCGCTTGTTCGAGCGCCTTCCGGGCGGATCATATCAGGCGACCCCGGCAGGCGAGCGAATGGCCGCCGCCGCCGAGCGCATGGAAGACGAGACGCTTTCGCTCGATCGCGACATCGCGGGCCGCGATCACCGGCTCTCCGGCCGGCTACGCGTCACGTCCTCCGAAACCCTGGCGTACAGCAGGCTGACCTCGCACCTCGCCGCGTTCCGGCGCGCTTATCCGGGGATTGTCGTCGAGCTCGCGATCACGAACCGCGTGCTGAGCCTGCCCCGCCGCGAGGCGGACATCGCGCTCCGTCCGGTTCGCCCGAAGGAGAGCGAACTCTGGGGACGCAAACTCGCCGACGTCGCCTGGATGCTCTATGCGTCGCCGGCGAGTCTCGAGGCGATCGGTGGGCCGCTTTCGCGAGCGCAGGATGTCGCCCGGCATCCGCTCATCGGTTGGGAGGAGGACAGCGCCGGGATCATGGCCGCCGACTGGCTCGGTCGCACGGCGCCGGCCGCCGCCTTCGTCTATCGCACCAACAGTCTGGTCAATCAGCTGGTGGCCGCCAAGGCCGGTATCGGGGTTGCGCTGCTGCCTTGCTATCTCGGCGACGGTCATCGCGATCTCGCCCGCGCCCTTGCCGATCCCGTTCCGGAACTGGCGGGGGAACTCTGGATGGTGACCCATGCCGACCTGAAAGCCACCGCGCGCGTGCGCGCGTTCTTCGATATCGTCGGAGAAGGCCTTGCCCGTGAGCGCAGCGTGTTCGAGGGCAAAGGCAGCATTGAGGAACCAGCAGGCAGGGCAGCGATCTCAAAGCCGCGCGGTGAAACCAGAAGATCGGCACGCCGCGGCAAGCAACGGTGACCATGATCGAGTCGATGGCTGAGGGACCGGCTATACGCCGATTGAGGTCGCGCTCAGGCTACCACTTGCGCAATGACGGCGATGCAATCGCCGGATTTCACCAGCCCTGGGAAATGCCGGCCCGCCAGGATGCCGTCGATCGCCGCGCGATAGGGCGCCGGGAGGACGCCGGTCCGATCCGCGGGCCAGGCTTGCGCAATCACATCGCCCTTGCGCACCGGTTGACCCAGATCGACGCAGGGCTCGATCAATCCATCCTGCTCGCTGAAGGTGAAGCACGCATCGTTCGGCATGTCGAGCATCTGGGACGGCGATTGTTCCGCCCTGCCCTTGAGGATGCCGGCATGGATCAGCAGATTGCGCACGCCGCGCTTGGCAATTGCGACCGTGCTCGCGCGCATCGTCCCGCCGCCGCCAAGCTCGGTGGTGACGAAGACCTTGCCCATCTCCTCCGCCGCAGTGTCGTACATCCCGACCGCGTCGATCTCGAGCATCATCATGGAATAGGGCGCATTGAAGGCCCGCATGGCGGCGACGCACGCCGCTTCCTGTCTCTTGTCCGGCAACCGGTGCGCCGAGCAGTAGGGCAGGAACTCCAGCGTCTTGCCGCCGGAATGGATGTCGAGCACGAAATCCGCGAGCGGTAGCAGCGTGCGCTGGAAATAATCGGCGATCTTCTCGGTGACGGTCCCGTCCGGCCGGCCGGGAAACAGGCGATTGAGGTTGCCCTTGTCGATCGGGGACGTGCGGGTGGCGGCACGAAAGGCGGGATAGTTCATCGCCGGCACGATGATGACGCGGCCCGACAGATCATGCGCGCCGATCGAGGAGGCCAGATTCATCAGCGCAACCGGTCCTTCATATTCCTCGCCGTGATTGGCGCCAGTCAGCAGCGCAGTCGGGCCTTTGCCGTTCTTGGCGACGGTGATGGGGATCATGACGGCGCCCCAGGCCGAATCGTCGCGGCTGTATGGCAGCCGCAGGAATCCGTGCTGGATCCCGTCGCGCTCGAAATCCACCGTGGCGGAGATGGGGTTGGCCCGCTTCTCCTCGCTCATGTTCGTATGCCCGATCCTATTTCTTGCCGTTCGGATAGCGCTTCATGCGCTTGACGCTCATCGAGATGTGGCTGCGGCGGATATGGCCGACCGCCTCCAGATCGCCAACCTCCATCGCCTGCAGGATGTCGGCCATCTCGCGCCGGAACACTTCGATCTCGTCCGGCAGGTTGAGATGCGGCACCGATTTCAGCCAGATCCGCGTCGTCAGATAATACAGCCGCTCCGAAATCTCCCGCAGCGGCGTGTTGCCGACCATCGCGCCCAGCTCCTGGAAAAAGTCCATGTTGAGCCGCGCATAGGCCTTGGCGTCCGGCTTCTTCAGCAGTTCGTCGCAGCGCACCAGCAGGGCACGCACCCGGACCAGATCGTCTTCGCTCCGGGGGATCGGATCGAGCTTGCCGAGCAGTTCCGCCAGTTCCATGCGCAACTGAAAGACCTGGGCAAGCGAATCGATGTCGACATCGGTGACGAAGGTCCCGACGCCGTGGCGGCTCTCGAGCAGCCCCTCGCTTTCGAGCCGAGAAAGCACGCGGCGAACCGGCGTGCGCGAAACATGGAACTCGCGCGCCAGCTCCTCCTCGCCCAGGCGCTCGCCCGGCTGGTATTCGAGCAGGCAGATGCGGTCGCGGATCGTCTTGTAGATCCGCTCGAACCGTTCCCGCGACATGCTGAGCGGGCGCTCCAGGTTCTCGTCATAGGTGCTCATACCGCCTCCAGGACGGCGCGCAGGAACTGCTGGGTCCGCTCGTTCTTCGGGGCGACGAACAGTTCCTGCGGAACGCCCTGTTCGCAGATTTTACCCTGATAGAAGAAGCAGACTCGGTCGGCGAATTCCTTCGCGAACCCCATCTGATGCGTGACCATCAGCATGGTCAAGTCGTGTTCGCTGCCCAGCTTGCGGATCACCTGCAGCACCTCGCCGCACAGCTCCGGATCGAGGGCCGAGGTCACTTCGTCGAACAGCATGACCTTGGGCCGCATGGCGAGGGCGCGGGCGATCGCGACCCGCTGCTGTTGGCCGCCGGACAGCTGGGCGGGGTAGTGCCCTTTCTTGTCGCTGAGGCCGACCAGATTCAGAAGGTCGGCCGCCCGCTCCTCCGCCTCGTGGCGCGACAGGCCGAGAACGGTCATCGGCGCCTCGATGCAGTTGCCGAGCGCCGTCATGTGGGGAAACAGATTGAAATGCTGGAACACCATGCCGATCTTGGACCGCACCCGGCGCAGATGCTTCGGTTCGGCCGGGACCATCCCGCCATTTTTCTGCATGTGGGTCATCGGCTCGCCGTCGACCCAGATCACCCCGCCGTCGATGCGCTCCAGCGTCATCAGCATGCGCAGGACCGTGGTCTTGCCGGACCCGGACGGGCCGATGATCGCCACCTTTTCGCCGCGCTTGACCTCCAGATTGAGGTCGTCGAGGACGGTCAGCGCGCCATAGCGCTTGGTGACACCTTCGAACCGGACCATGGATTGCTCGGTGGTCATCGCACGCTCCTTCGATTGAGCCGCTGCTCGAGCCAGCGGATCCCCGCCGCGGACACCAGGCTGAGGATCAGGAAAGTCAGGCCGACGACCGTCATCGGCTCGGTATAGCGGAAGTTTTCGGACCCCAGCATCTTCGCGGTCTGCACCAACTCAAGCACGGCAATGGCGGACAGCAGTGGCGTGTCCTTGAACAAGGCGACCAGATAGTTGCCCAGCGCCGGCACGATTGGCGGGATCGCCTGGGGCAGGATGATGTTCTTGAACGTGCTCCAGCTGCTGAGATTGAGCGCGGTGCAGGCCTCCCACTGGCCCCGGGGCACGGCTTCGAGGCCGGCCCGATAGACCTCCGAGCAATAACAGCCGTAATGCAGGCTGAGCGCGATGATTCCTGCCGTGAAGG
>DASYRS010000434.1:0-2505 GCA_036004205.1 Dongiaceae bacterium | reverse complement strand
AAGCTGATCTATCTGGGCCTCCGCCCCGCCGCCGGCCGGGTCGAGCTGTTCGGGCGCGACGTCTCGGTCCTGAAGCGCTCGGACTATCCCGCCATGCGCCGGCGGATCGGCGTGGTGTTCCAGGATTTCCGGCTGATCGAGCACCTGTCCGCCATGGACAACGTGGCGCTGCCCTTGCGCATCGCGGGGGTGCGCGAAAGCGACATCAAGCGCCATGTGCCCGAGCTGCTGGGCTGGGTCGGCCTCAAGCATCATCTCGACGCCCTGCCCGCGACCCTGTCGGGCGGGCAGCAGCAGCGCGTGGCGATCGCCAGAGCCGTCATCTCCCGCCCCAGCCTGCTGCTGGCCGACGAGCCGACCGGCAATGTCGACGACAATATCGGCGTGCGCCTGATGTATCTGTTCGAGGAATTGAACAAGATGGGCACGACCGTGGTGATCGCCACCCACAACGAGGGGCTGGTCGGCCGCTTCTCGCACCGGCAATTGCGCATTACCGGCGGGACGGTGCGCCTCACCGACCCGGCCGCGCCGGACGGGATCGCGGCCGATGCGCCCGCGCCATCCGAAGCCGCTGCTGCCCGGCAGGAGCGCGCCTGAGCCATGCTGCGCTTCCGCACCGATTTGCCGCTCGACCGCGACACCACCGCGCGCTTCCTGCCCTGGATCATCGGCTTCATGGTCTATCTGGCGATGATCGCGGCGACCGTCGCGCTGTTGGTCGAGCATGTGACGCAGCGCTGGCAGCGCGATCTCAGCGGGCAGATGACGGTGGAGCTGCCGGCCGTGGCCGGCGAGGACGACAACGGGCGCCGCCAGCGGGTCGACGCGGCGGTCGAGGAGATTACCGACACCAACGGCATCGTCGGCACGCGCCTGCTCGACCAGGCGGAAGTGAAGCGCCTGCTGTCGCCCTGGCTGGGCGACCAGGCCGACCAGCTTGGCGTCACTTTGCCCGATCTGGTCGCGGTGTCGCTGCAGCCCGGCGTGCGCCCCAACCTGTCCGAGCTGGCCGAGCGGTTGCAGGCCGCCTCGCCCGGCGCGGCGATCGACGACCATGCCAGCTTCAACGCCGGCGCCATGAATTTCCTGAAGACCATCGAGGTGCTGGCGGTCAGCGTGCTGGCGCTGGTGCTGGTGGCGACCGCCGGCGTCGTTGCGTTCGTGGCGCGCGCCGGCCTGTCGATCCATCGCCGGATCGTGGAGATCGTGCATCTGGTCGGCGCGCACGATTCCTATGTCGCGCGCCAGTTCCAGGCCCAGGCCTTCCGCTACGGCTTCCTCGGCGCCTTCATCGGCACGCTGCTGGCGGCGGCCACCTTGCTCTCGGCCGGCGTCTTCGCGGTGCGCGGCGCGGCACCGATCAGCGCCGCCGTCCGGGCGTTCGAGGCATGGATGGTCTGGCCGCTCGCCTTGATCCCGCTGGCCGCCGTGCTGATCGCGATGATAACCGTGCGGCTGGCGGTCCTGCAGGCGCTGCGAAGGATGGCTTACTGAGAGCTGCGCTCGCGCGGAGCGCGAGCACGACGATCTCCTCCCCCAAGCTGGGGGAGGGATAGGGAGGGGGAAGCCGCGTCTCGGTGCTCGACAATCTTCGCTCGCTTCCCCCGCCCCAACCCTCCCCCAGTTTGGGGAGGGGGATGCATGACACCGGCCTTTTGACCTGCTAAGAGCGACGCCCATGAGAGCCTCGCGAATCAGCTTCAAGGATCAGCGCAGCGCCCCCGCCGGATGGGGCCGGCGGCTGATGCATGCCCTGGTGCTGCTCATCGTCGTCTGGCTGGGCGGGTTCCTGGCCTTCGCCGCCGCCATCCCGCCAAAGGTTCGCGACAGCGAGCATCCGGTGGACGCGATCGTGGTCCTGACCGGAGGCGATGTCCGGCTGGCGGAGGGCTTCGCGCTGCTCGACCGCGGCCTTGCCAAGAAGATGCTGATCTCCGGCGTCTCCAACGGGGTCGATCTGCCGGCCCTGCTGCAGACCCTGAACGGCAGCCCGCAGCCGAGCCAGGCCGTGCTCGATTGCTGCGTCACCCTCGGCTACGACGCGCGCTCGACCGAAGGGAACGCGCGCGAGAGCCTCCGATGGCTGGGCGAGAACGGCTTCACCTCGGTGCGCCTGGTGACCGCCAACTACCACATGAATCGCAGCCTGCTGGAATTCCGCCGCATGATGCCGGGGATCCAGATCATCCCGAACCCGGTGTTCCCGCGCCAGCTGCAGGACCCCTACTGGTTCGCGCGGCCCAACGTCATTGTCCTGCTGTTCAACGAGTACCACAAATATCTGGTGGCGGCGGGCCGCGCGAAGATCTCCGACTTCGGCAACACCATCGCCAATTTCAGCAACCGCATCGCCGCGATGGCGGGGCTGTGATGACGGCGCACCCCTTCAACAAACAAGGCACCCGTTCCCCCCTCGCGGGGGAAGGATGCGAAGGCTTGGCGAGCGCCAGCGAGCTTAGCCGAAGCTGGATGAGGGGGCCGCGCCGAAGGCGCGCAGCGCGC
>DASYRS010000433.1:0-5026 GCA_036004205.1 Dongiaceae bacterium | reverse complement strand
GTCCGGATGCCGGCTTCGGCGGCGGCGGTCTGCTCAGCCATCTTCTTGGCGAACTGAGCCTCGCGCGCCGCGGTTTCCGCCGCGATGTCGGCGCCGGCCTTGGCCAACGCCGACTGGGCCTGCGCCCGGGCATCCGCGATCGCCTTCTGGTAGGTCGCCAGCACCTGCGCCGCTTCCTCCTTGAGGGCTTCGGCGCGTTGCAGGTTGCCGTCGATCCGATCCTCGCGCTGGTTGAGGATGGTGGTGACGCGGGGCAGGATCAGTTTCGACATCAGCAGGTAGAGCGCCAGGAACGTGATTCCCAGCCACACCAGCTGCGGCGCGAAGAACTCGGGATTGAACTGCGGCATGACGCTGTCTCCGCGGCCGTGGCCCGGGGAATCCGCGAACCGGATCCC
Organism: Dongiaceae bacterium; assembly: GCA_036004205.1. Classification (GTDB taxonomy): domain Bacteria; phylum Pseudomonadota; class Alphaproteobacteria; order Dongiales; family Dongiaceae; genus Dongia_A. Next base: position 4,628 of record DASYRS010000433.1, on the reverse strand, counting down.
GCGGGCAGCCGCTTACACGAGTAGGTCGATCAGACGAACAGGATGATCATCGCCACGACGAAGGCGAAGAGGCCCGTCGCTTCGACCAGCGCGAAGGTCATCATCATGCGGCCGAACCACTTTTCCGCCGCGGCCGGATTACGGACCGCCGCGTTCAGGTAGTTGCCGAACAGGACGCCCAGACCCGCGCCCGCGCCGCCCAGGGCGATCACGGCTAGACCCGCGCCGATATACCGTGCTGCTTCAACATCCATTTTACTTTCCCTTCTTAGGCTAGTGGGTTGCGTTGTTGGTAGCGACGAGGCCGGCCGCACGCTCAGTGCAGGTGGATCGCGTCGTGGAGATAGATGCAGGTGAGAATGGTGAACACATACGCCTGCAGGCAGGCGATCAGCAGTTCCAGGCCGAACAGCATGGTCACGACGCCGACCGGCAGCCAGCCCGCCCAGACGCCGAGCGCGAAGGCGAAGCTGCCGATCACAGCCAGCATCACGTGGCCTGCCACCATGTTGGCGAACAGTCGGACCGAGAGGCTCATCGGGCGGATGAAATAGGAGATGATCTCGATCGGGATCATCAGGGGCATCAGCCACATCGGCGCGCCCTGTGGCATGAAATAGGTGAAGAAGTGCAGCCCGTGCCGGATGATGCCGACGATCGTCACCATCACGAACACGAACACCGCCATCGCGGCGGTGACGATGATGTGGCTGGTAACGGTGAAGGCGCCGGGCAGCAGGCCCAGCACGTTGCAGAACAACACGAACATGAACAGCGAGAACACGAACGGAAAGAACTGGCGGCCCTCGTTGCCGACATTGTCCTTCAGCATGTTCGAGACGAAGTCGTACATCCCTTCGCACAGCGACTGCCAGCGTCCGGGGACGATCGCCTGCTTGCGCGTGCCGAGCAGCATGAAGGCCGTGATCGCGGCCACCGCGATGACCATCCACAGCGCCGAGTTGGTGAAGGAGACGTCGAGGCCGCCGATATGGATCGGGCCGCCCAGCGGTTTGATCTCGAATTGCGCCAGCGGCGAGTGCGCTTCAGCCACGTTCTACCCCGTCGTTGTATCGGACCCTTCGCTGGGTCCTTGTCAGTCCTGCTTATCCATCCGCCGCTGGACGTCCTTGGACAGCCGCACGACGTTGAAAACCCCAGCCACCAGTCCCAGGAACATGAAACCGATCATGAACCACGGCTTGGTGCCCATCTGCCTGTCGACCAGCCAGCCGAGGCCGAGCCCGACGCAGATACCGACCACCAGTTCGATGCTCATCCGATAGCCGACGCCGGCAAGAGAATCGTTGTAGGAGCCTTTCGAACCCTGGTCCTCGCGCCCCTCGATCCGGTCGCGCGCCGCCTTGAGCTTCGCGTCGAACTGATTGAGATCGCGCGGGTCTCCCTCGGTCATTGCCTGGGTTCCTTGAGACGCTCCCCGCCACAACTCCACGCCGCCGCCGATCATCGACCGGCGCACGCGCGGCGGAACATAAGGACGCACCCTAGTCCTGTCAAGGCGATTCGATTGAGGTCAAATCATTGAAACAGCGGGCAGATTTCCGTTTTCGAGGGGAGCTGCGCAAGCTGTCGCAGGGCGCCTCAAGCTTGGCTTTTCGCGCCTTTCTTGATCGCGCGCAGGCAGAGCTGGTCATAGGCGATGGTGGCGGCGGCGATCGCGGTGACCTCCGCCTGGTCATAGGCCGGCGCCACCTCCACCACATCCATGCCGACGATGTTGAGCGAACCCAGCCCGCGCAGGATCGCGAAAGCCTGCGCGGTCGACAATCCGCCGGCGACCGGCGTGCCGGTGCCGGGGGCAAAGGCGGGGTCCAGGCAGTCGATGTCGAAGGTCAGGTACGCCGGATGCTTGCCCACGATCTTCTTGATCCTGTCCAGCGCGGCGGCCGGGCCTTTCTCATGGACCTCCGGCGCGCCGATGATGGTGAGGCCCATCTTGTCGTCGACCCAGGTGCGGATGCCGGTCTGCACCGATTTCTCCGGCACGATCAGCCCTTCCTTGACCGCGCGATGGAACATGGTGCCATGGTTGAGCTCGACTTGCTTGCCCTCGACCTCCGGCCAGGTGTCCGGGTGGGCATCGAAATGCACCAGCGCCAGCGGGCCATACTTGGCGGCATGGGCCTTCAGCAGCGGATACGTGATGAAATGATCGCCGCCGAAGGTGGTCAGGAAAACGTCATGCCGGATGATCCCGGCCGCCGTTTCCTCGATCGCGCCGGGGATGGTCGCCGGCATGGCGTGATCGAAATAGACGTCGCCGTAATCCACCGCCTTCACGTAATCGAGCGGATTGAAGCCGTGCGGGAAGCTCTTCAGCTCGCACAGCTGGGCCGAGCCGGCACGGGTCGCCATCGGCCCGAACCGCGCGCCGGGCCGGAAGGTGGTGGCGGTATCGTACGGCACGCCCAGGAACGCATGATCCGCGCCCGCGAGGTCGCGCGACTGCGGCACGCGCAGGAAGGTGCCGATGTTGGAATAGGTCTGCTGCGCGATCAGCAGGCCGCCGGTCGGCTGCGCCGGCCTGGGCGCCGCCACGGTCCCCGGATGCATTTTCTTCTTCTTGGCCATGTACGCCTCGCCCCCAGATTGCGACGCCACGACGCTAGGCAAGGCAGAGCATGCTGGCAAGCGGCGATCGGTGATGGGGTCGTGACCCAGATGGGCTAGCGCAAGAATCGCGATCTAAACCGAGCGCCACTCACCGGGCGGCTTTCTCGAGAACGTAGGTGTAGTGCGACAGGTCGGGCCGCTCTCTTTGGAAGGGCTCGCACCTCACCCGGAATCCGGCTTGTTCCGCGCGCGCCGCGAAGGTGGCGGATTCGAATCCGGACCACAGCAAGGCAACGCCGGTCGCGGAAAGACAGCGGTGCAGCGATCTCAGCCCCTCGATCGAGTAGAGCGCACCATTCCTCGCCGTCACCAGCGGCTCCGGCCCATTGTCGACGTCGAGCACGACCATGTCATAGCGGTCCTCCGCCCCCAGGAGGTCCACGATATCCGCATGCACGATGCTCAGATTGCCGGGAATGTCCGGCAGCACCGCATGCCTGACATGGCGGTGGAACCAGTCGATCACCGCGGCCGAGAATTCCGCGACCGTGATGGTCGAGGCCGTGCCGAGCGCCTGCGCCAAAGCCGCGGCGGTGTAGCCAAGGCCAAGCCCGCCCAGCAGAATGCGCGGCCGAGGAGACGGCGCCAGCGCCGCCGCCGCGCGCCCGAGCGCCGTCTCCGACTCGTGGCAGAAGCCGTTCATCAGCTCGAGCCCGTTGGCTCGGATCATGAAGATCCCGTCCTTGCGATACAGCTCCAGCTGCGCATCGTCTTCAGTGGCGGAATCGATCAGCGTCCAGGGCATGAGGACATCGGCTCAGAAAGACGAAAAGCGACTCTGATCGTAAATACTCTTGCTGTCACCCCGGCCGAGCGGGAGCGAGAGCCGGGGCGTATGCGGCATAGCTGCGATGCTGATGGATCGCATGGGTCCCGGGTCGCGCTTCGCTTGCCCGGAATGACAAGAAGGGCGCGAAGAAGGGATGGGCAGTCCTACTGCGCTGCCTTCAGCTCGTGCGCGTCCTGCAAGTCCACCGACACCAGTTGCGAGACGCCGCGTTCCGACATGGTGACGCCGAACAGGCGGTCCATGCGGGCCATCGTCAAGCGGTGATGGGTGATGACCAGGAACCGGGTGTTGCCGGCGCGGCCGAGCTCGTCGACTAGATTGCAGAAGCGCTCGACGTTGGCGTCGTCCAATGGGGCGTCGACCTCGTCGAGCACGCAGATCGGCGCCGGGTTGACAAGGAACACGGCGAACAGGAGGGCGAGGGCGGTCAGCGCCTGCTCGCCGCCCGACAGCAGCGACATGACCTGAAGCTTCTTGCCCGGCGGGCTCGCCAGGATCTCGAGGCCGGCTTCCAGCGGGTCTTCGGCTTCGGTCAATGCCAAATGCGCCCGGCCGCCGCCGAACAGGCGGGTGAACAGCTTCTCGAAATGGCCGTTGACCAGCTCAAACGCGGCCAGCAGGCGCTCGCGCCCTTCGCGGTTGAGGCTGTTGATGCCCTGGCGCAACCGCGCGATCGCGTTGACCAGGTCGGAGCGCTCGGTCTGCATGCCGGCCAGCTGCTGATCCAGCTCGTTGGATTCGACCTCGGCGCGCAGGTTGACCGGGCCGATGTTCTCCCGCTCGCGCAGCAGGCGCTGCAGCTTCTGGTCTACCAGCGTGCGGTCGGGCAGCGGTTCGCTCGGATCAAGCTCCGCCAGCGGCAGCACATCGTGGGGCGTGCATTCCAGCCGCTCGCGGATGCGCTCGGTCAGCGACTGCTCGGCCTCGCGCGCCTGCTCCACCGCGGATTCCGAACGCACCTTGTTCTCGCGCATTTCGGCGAGGCGGTGCTCCTCGAGCTTCAGCGCGCGGTCGGCTTCGGTGAGATCGTTCTCCGCCGTCGCCAGCTCGTCGGCGCGGTCGCGCCGCGCCTGCTCGGCGTTGGAGAGCAGGCTGAGCAGGTCGTTGCGCTGCCGCGCCAGCTGCTCGGGCAAAGCCGCCAGGCGCGCGATCTCCGCCCCCATCGTCTCCTGGCGATGGCCAAGCGCTTCCAGGTGGCGGGCGG
>DASYRS010000432.1:0-13274 GCA_036004205.1 Dongiaceae bacterium | reverse complement strand
CATACGTCGTGTCCGGCCCATCGTTCTTGAAGTCAGCGTCGTTGTACGGGTGCTCCAGTGCCTGGAACAACTCGAACGAGAATTCGCCGATGCCGGCGCCACTCGAGTCCAGCTTGAAGGTGAAGACGGAATCGCCCTCGCCCACCTCGCCGTCCGCCACCACGGCTGCGAACGTGATAATGCCCGTGCCGGCATCGACCGACTCGACGATCTTGATGTCGCGTCCGTCCGACGTGTGCAGGTTGCCGAGGTCGATGGTATTGCCGGCCGAGTCCGTCACCGTCACGTCGCCAATCGACAACGTACCGGGCTTGTCGCTGCCGAAAGCGAAATTGATCACGCCGTCCGTGAATGTTCCCCCGGCATCGTCGCCGGGCGCGGCGTCACCGATACCCACGATCGGCAGCGCGTCTTCGTCAATCCGGTCGCCATCCTCATCGTCGCCGAAATCGACGCACTTGAAGCGCGGTCCGTCATCGTCGAACGAGATCACTCCGCCAATGTCGGCGGACTGCGTCGCCTCATCGCCGTCGCCATCGACCGCGGTCAGGCTGACCGACAGATGGCCGGCGCCGAGGAACAGCACCTCGTCGACCGCGCCCGGAGCGGCTTCCTCGTCGCCGTGGTCGATCGCGCGATACTGCGCCATCGACACTTGGCCAGTCACCGAATCAATGGTCAGCGCAAAGACCTCGGTGCCACCGGCGATCTGGCCCTCGATCACGCCGCCGCCCACGTCGACCAGCGTGATCGGCAGGCCGGTCTCCGTGTCGAACAGGCCAGTGTCGCCATTCTGGATGGTCAGGCTGTAGACCAGCGAATCCTTGCTGTTGGCCGCCTGGTCCGCGCCGAAATCGACATCAAACAGCACCGACGCATCCGCCTGCGCCGCGCCGATCACCGTGCCGATCGACGTCAACGCTGCGGGCAGCGGCAGGCTCTCGTCGCCTTCGATCGCGGAGCCGTCCTTCGGTCCGCTCGGGAAATTCGGATCGTCGAAATCGGAATTGCTGCCGCTGACAGTCTCGTCCACGGCGAGGGAGAATTGCCCTTCCTGCAGTTCGATCGAAGGCATGTCGTCGTCGAACGACAGATGCAGCGTCGCTTCCTGATGATCGCCGTTGGAATCGAAGGCGGTGAACTCAATGTCCAGCGTGACGTTGTCTTCGAGGCTGTTTTCGTCGTGGAACAGCGGCAGGAATTGCTGAATCTCGAACTCGCCGGTCGTCGTATTCAGCGTCAGGGTGAAATATTCGATGCCGCCGATGCGGCCATGCAGCACGTCGCCCGGAGCGTCGAGGAAAAGCTGGATCTCGGTGCCGGGGATCGTCGGATCGGCACCGCCGCTCAGGGCGAACAAGCCGCTTCCCGTGCCGGGGGCGATGGCCACCATCAGAATCGGATCGACGGCGCGCGGCCCGTCCAGCCCGAAATCGACCACGACGGTGCCGGCCGCGATGTTGCTGCCCGCGTCATCGGCCGGAGACGGCGACGGCAGATCCTTGTTGCCGTTCGGCGGCAGGAAGTCCTCGTCGAGCAGGAACGATCCGTCCTCGGCGACCGGCTGGCCGTTCTTGGGGACGATGATGATGCTTTGCGGGAGGTTGTTGCCCTCTTCCAGCTTCGTAAACAGCACGCGCTCGTCCGTGATGTTCTTGTACTGCAGCGCCGTCGCGCCGAGCACGCCGGCCGCATCGAACCCGCCCAGCAGCGGCCCCGCCGCGAATGGCACGAAGATGCCGCTGCTGCCGGCATTGTTGCCGTCAGTGCCGCCCTGTGCGCCCGCCGCCGCTGGACCAGCCGCGGTCTGGATGTCGATGGCGACATCGGGGTTGGTGTTGACGATGACTTCGGCAACGTCGATCGTATCGCCATCATTGGTGACGATCTTGATCGGCGATTCCGCGTTGGCCTCGGCATAGCCCTGCAGGATGATGGTGCGGCCATCGACCACGATCGCGAGATTGCCGTCGGCGCCGAGCTTCGCGAGCAGTCCGTCGGGCGAATCGGTCGGCAGTTCGATCGTCTGGCCCGGCTTGACCGGAATGACGACGGTCTTCGCGCCTTGCGGCAGCTTCACCGGAGTGGGCGCATCGCCCGTCGCGGCTGCCAGCTGCACGTCGGCGAAATTCGCGCCGGCCGCGGCCATGTCGGAGTCGGTCTCGACGCTCGCGTCGCTAGGCAGGAGATGCGTGGAATCGGTCGCCATGTGTTTGCCCTCTTATGTGAGCCGTCGAGCGCCGTACTCGACGGTGTTTGCCTGGCCGTCTGGGCCAGGCCCCAAGTCCCCAAGAACGCGGTTCGAAAAGCAGGTTGTCAGGAAAAAATGCGGATCGCATTTGGCTCAAATGCCCGGGGCACAGATGCGAATAGCCGCAGCTGTGCCGACCGAATCGCCGCATCTCCTCCTCACCCCGCCTTTTTGTTGAGATCGCGACCGAGGTCGGCCGAGATCCCCCAAGTTTTGTGCATTCCCTTTTATTTCGGGCTGTTAGCGGATCGTTCGCCGCCTGCCGAAAAGTTAAGGAATGCTTTCATTTCGTGGGGCAATTATCGAAAATGCAGATGAACCACAGCTGAACGTGGGGCCATGAGCCCACACCCGTATATGCGGAAATGAGCGATTTTTGGCGTTTCGCGGGGGGCAGTCAGTTCAACAGAAATTCTGGACGCGGCAACGATCCGGCAAAGCCGAATCGGGTGCGCGTCATCCTGGAGTGGGCTTGGGGGCCGACGGGCGCCCTAGGCCGATGCGTCGATCATGAGGAAATAGAGCAGATCGCCTTCCGATCGCACGACCGCCGGGCAGATGCTGCCCTTGGCCATGATCAACCGGCCCGGCCGCAGGCAGATGACACGGGCGGGGAATACGTTCGACCGGCCGCTCGCATACTGATCGAGAATCTGCGGCAGCGGCACCGGGACCTTGATCTGCATATAGCGATCGATCGGCTTGTCGCGCAGCGAGGCCTCGTCGATCGAGAGCCATTTCTGCGCGGCCGCGTTGGTCTTCAGCACCAGGTTCTGCGCGTTCAAAAGGAAGCACGGCGAGGGGCATGCATCGGCCACCGACGCGGCGGAGATTCCCTGCGTGCTCATCGAAAGCTCGCGCAACTTCTGCTCGAGATCGTGGACCTGCAGCTTCAGTTCATCGACGCAGTAGGAGCGCAGCGTCGCGGACAGGTTCGCACCCGGCGGGCAGGTCTCGGCAATCTCGCCGATCAGGCGATTAAGCCGCTTGCCACGGCGCTGCGCGGACCGTTCCAGGATTTCCCAGATATCGGCGCCGAGCTTCAGCGAGTAGCGTCGCCCGCGATGCTGGACGATGCGGTGAATGATCTTGAGTTGTGGCGCACGCGCGGGCCCGCCCTCGGACGGGCTCCGGGCGCCGGATTGGGAGGAGATCGCGGTGTCCGCAGCGCTCATGCTTGATGCTAAGAACGTCGTCTAGTCGATGTTTTTCCTTGAGGAAGTGTCATTCTATGCTAATCATGCGGTGTGAGCTATCCCCAATCGCATAGGGGCCGCAACTTGAGCGGGGAAAGCGGGCCATGCCATTCGTAAAGCGCGACGCGGCGGGCCGCATTGAGGCGGTTTATCGCGACCGAAGCGACCAAGCGAGCGAGTACCTGCCGAGTACCCACCCGGAAATTGCGGAATTCGCGGACCCGGACGCCGACGTGGGCGAACGGCGGAACATGCTGCAGTCCGACCTGGAAATGATCCGGGTTTATGAGGATTTGATCGATATCCTCATCAGCAAGCGGATTGTCGTCCTGACCGATTTCCCAACGGCCGCCCAGGAAAAACTGGTGCGGCGCAAGCGCCTGCGCAGTTCGCTCAGCTCGCTCACCGAAGTGCTCGCGCCCGAGGATGACGACGAAGAAGAAGGGTTGCCCTGACAGGTCGTCAGGATGAACGCCGAAACGACGAGGGCCGCGTCATCAGCGGCCCTTTGCTTGTCCGAACGGTCGTTGCGTCAGGCGTTGTGCTGCAACTCGATCGAAAGGCCGGGCGCATAGAACAGCTTGGTGCCGTCCTCGAACACCCAGTAATTGAAGCCATCGACCTGCAGACCGCTCTCGGTCAGATGATCGTGCGCCACACCGGACTCGAGCAGCTTCAGCTCAGTCACGATCTGCAATTGCGGATCGTCGCCGCCATTCACAATGACGATCTCGCCATTGGAATCCGGCAATAGCTCGCCCAGAGTCAGAGTCACGGTCTGGTCGAGCGAACTGGTCAGCCCGCCGCCCTCGACTGCTCCGAAATCCAGGTCCGCCCCCGCCTGCGTCCCGTCAGGCATCGGCAGTTCTGTCCCATCGTCCACGATCATATCCTTCGGATCGATCATTACCGGTGATTGCCCTCTCTTATCCCCAGCTACAATTTAGTACAGATTTGAGATAACCGCAATCTTATGACGCACACCGGGGTCTGTGGCTCACGCGATTATTCCGAACTACCCCAAGACCATTGATCTTAAAACAATATACCGATCAATGAGTTCCTAATAATCCAACTGGCGCGGCGGCGGAATTTCGGAAATTTTCGCTTCGATTGCGGATTTTTGCGGCAGGCTGGTCTGCGCGCCCCGGGTCAGGCAGGAAAGGCCGCCCGCCACCGAAGCCCGGTGCAGGGCCTGCGGTAGCTCGGCTCCGGCAACGATGGCAGCCGCGAACGCGCCCACGAACGCATCTCCCGCCGCCGTCGTATCGATCGGCGAAATATCCATCGCCCCGACCTGCCAGGATAGTTTCGGCTCGAACGCCAGGGCGCCCTCGCTGCCCAAGGTGACGATGCAGGTAATGTCGGCCGCCCCGGCGATCGCGGCGGCCGCCGCGCGCGCTTCCAGCCGCCCCAGGCCCAGGCCGGCCGCCACGGCGACCGCCTCCGTCTCGTTCACGATCAGCCAGTCCAGCGCCGCCAAGGCAATCCCCGGGATCGGGCCGGCGGGCGCCGCATTCAGCAGGATCCGCGCGCCGCGCGCCGAGGCTCGCGCCACCAGGGCCCAGTTCTGCGCCGGCCAGACCTCCATCTGCATCAATACGACGGTCTGCGGCGTCAGCCACTCGTCCGGGACCTGGCGCTCCAGCGCCGTCGCATTGGCGCCGGTCGCAAGCACGATCTGGTTCTGGCCGCTGGAATCCACGCAGATGAAGGCGCAGCCGGTCGGATGCTCATCGCGCTCGACCCGCGTGATATCGACCCCGCCGGCGCGCAGCTCGGACAAGGCGACATCGGCGAAGGTGTCGCGCCCCACTTTGCCGATCATCGCGACCTTTGAACCGGCGCGCGCCGCCGCCAGCGCCTGGTTAGCGCCCTTGCCGCCCGGCACCATCTGATAGCCGGGGCCGAGCACGGTCTCGCCCGGCTTCGGCAGGGTGGTGACCGGCACGGTGAGGTCGACATTGAGCGAGCCGAAAACGACAATCACGCGCTGTTCCTCTTAATTCCGCCAGCGCAGCACGAGATCCGCGCACCCTTTTCTGGCAGGCACCGCGCACTCAATGCCGCCGCCGGCCGGCGCAGCCTCGTACTGCAACGCGTTGCCATCATAACTGGCTTCGATCACCCGGTCGACTGAGGCGCCCGGGATGCGGACGCGACCGCCTCCGGTGGAGAGACAGGACAAGGCGTCCTCCGATACCGCCAGGCGCCACCAGGTCCCCTGCATATCGGTCGAAGCGATTTCGACGCCGTCGCGATGCAGCGACACCCAGCCATCGGCAGCCGCGAGTCCAATGTCGTGGCCGGCAACCTGCAGCGGCCCCAGGCTCCATTTGCCGGGCCTGAGCTCGACCTCCCAGCCCGCCCAGGGCGTCAGGCGCGAGATATCGAGGGTAGCGATCAGCGGCATCAGGCCGCCCCAGCCGTAGAACAGGTCGGTGTCCGGCTGATCGTCGGCGAGGCCGCTTTCGGCGTTGAAATTCTCTGGGCACTGGCCCTTGCGCCAGGCCTGGTCGAACAGCCGGTAGCTGTCCGACGCCAGCCGCTCCGCCGCTTCGACCTGATTGGCGCGCCTGAGGCCGAGATAGGTCAGAAGATTGAGCGGCGGCCAGATCCGCCCACGCCAATAGACGTTGTCATGATAGGCGGGGTCATCGCGCGTCACCGACGGCAGGCGCCAGAACCCGCCGAACTTGCGCGGATCGTCGAGCCAGCGCAGCAGGTGCTGCGTCTGCTCCGGCGTCGCGATGCCGGCCAGCAGCGGATAGAAGCTGGTCGGCGCGATCGAGCGCACGAAGCGCCCGTTCCCCCCGCCTTGACCCCAGAGGCGGTTGGCGAACACCTTGCGCTCATCGTCCCACAGCCGATCGCGCACCCGCGCCGCCAGCGCACCGCCGCGCTGGCGCAGGCGTTGCGCCGTCGCGGGATCGCCACGCTGCTCCGCCCAGTGGCTCAGGATTTCCGCATCCAGCACCAGCAATGAATTTAATCCAACGTCCGCGGCCGTCAGCATCCCGCTGGCGCGGTCGAGGTCCGTTTCGTCGTGGATCGGCGAATTGTCCATGCTGGATTCATCGCGCGCGCCGAGCTTGGTGCCGCGATACAGCCCCTCGCCCACGCCGGGCGAGGTTCCCCATCCCATCAATCCGTCGCCATTGCCGTCGCGCAGGCGGAACCACCAATCGTGGTTGGCGAGCAGCGTGTCGTAGGCAAGATCGACGATGGTGGCATCGCCGCTGTGCGCCGCGATCATCCAGGTCGCAAGGCTGCCGATCGGCGGCTGCGAGCGGTCGATCCAGCTGTCGCTGCCGGTCATCAGGCACGGCAGGTTGCCGGCAGGCTGCGCAACGCTGATCAAGGCTTCCAGATTCTCCGCCGCGATATCGCGATCGAACAAGGCGGCCATCCAGGCGTGATAGAAGATATCGTCCAGCCAGAGCCCGAAGCCGCCGAACTTCTGCGCCACCCAGGCGCGCGACAGCGAGGTGTAGGGCCGCTTGTTGATGCCGTCCCACACCGAATTCCAGCCGACTACGTCGCGCAACGCATCGAGCGCACGCTCGCCGTGCCCGGTCTGGAGCCTTGGCAGCGGTACAGCGTCTGCCGCGAGGGTATGGCGCGCTTTCGCCGCGGCCTCATCCCGCGTCGCGCCGAACGCGATCGCGAGCGACAGGCGCGGCATCTCCTCGAAATTGAAGCGCAGGCACGGGAATCCGCCGCGCGTGCCGCGCGATGCGAGATAGAAGTAACCCTCCCGCTCGAACTCCGCGCGCAACGCCGCCATATCGGCATGGAAAGTCGCCATCAGCGCCGGCGCGCCTGCCGCCAGCACCACGGCACCGTGGCGTGGATGGATTGTGGCCAGATCGCCGGTCTTCTCGTCATAGGTCCAGTCGGTCGCCGGCTCGTTCGGATCGGGCTGCCAGCGCAGGCACCAGCACAGCCAGAAGCGCAGACCCCATTCGCCCAGCTTGGCCGTCGACCAGCTCATCTGCAGCGCATCCGCCTCTGGCTGGCTGTAGCGCAGATCGAACTCGGTGCCGGCATGTACCAGGCGCAGCGCGATTTCCTCGCCCCGCACAGAGCGCGGCCCATAGCGCACGCCGCCGGCCTGCGCCGGAAAATCGGTGAAGGCGTTCTTGCTGGCCGCGTAGGCACACGGTGTGAGGGTGAGGCCACGTGGCAGGTGGCACAGCTGCGCCGGCCATTCGCTGACCCAGGTGTTCCAGCCGCGGCCGGCCACCTGCAGTTTCGCCAATGCATCGGTCATTGCCAGGCCGCCAGGATCTGATCCACCGTCCCCAGCTCGACCTGCTCATCGAACCGCTCGCGCAGGATGTCCATCGCCTTGGCATGGCAGGTGTCGGAAGAGCTGGCGAGCGCGTCGGTCGCCAGCACCACGCGCAGGCCCGCATCGATCGCTTCCAGCGCGGTCGCCAATACGCAGACGTCAGTCTCGACGCCAGTGAGGATCAGGCAATGGCCCGCGCTGGAGAGCGCCGCCTGCTTCAATTCGGGATTTCCCAGCGCCGAATAGCCAAGCTTGTCGGCGACGCGCTTCGCCCACGGGCGAAGCTCATGCACCACATCGACCTGCGCCGGATCGATCCGGTCAAGAGTGACGCTGGACCAGCGGCGATAATAGCGTCGCCAGGCACCGCTCGCCTGGTCCGGACCCTGCGCCGGAATGAAGCGGCTGAAATAGGCATTCTCCGGCCGCGCCGACAGCAGGCGCTGGATCGGCGGGACGATGCGCGTCAGGGCCTCTGTTCCCCATTCGGGATGCGAGCGGAACAGCTCCTGCATATCGACGACCAGATGCAAGGCGGATGATGGGATAGGGCCGAACGAGCGAATCACGGAGTCACCTGCACCAGATGCTCGGGCGACCAGGACAGCACCACGTCGGAACCGGGAGCGACGGTGCCGGTCGCCAGGTTCTGCTTGAATAAGGTCATGACCTGGTCGCCAACTGCAATGCGATAGGTCGTGCTGTTGCCGGAGAACACGACGTCGAGCACCTTGCCGCGCAAGGCGTTGAGACCCGCTTGGATGCCGGTGGAGAGCGTGATCTTCTCCGGGCGCAAAGCCAGCAAGACGCTCTCCCCGATCCGCCCGTCCGCAACCTTGCATGACGCCTCGCCACCGATCTCCAGTGCAACACGCGCAAGGCCGTTTGGCTCCGTCGCCGTGACGCGGCCTTGCAGGAAATTGGCCTCGCCCAGGAACCCTGCGGCGAATTTGGTGATCGGGCGCTCATAGACCGCCATCGGCGCGCCTTCCTGGATGATGCGGCCGGAATCGAAGATCGCGATACGGTCGGACAGAGTCAGCGCCTCTTCCTGGTCGTGGGTCACGAAAATCGTGGTGATGCCGACCTGCCGCTGGATGCGGCGCAGCTCCACCTGCATCTCCTGTCGCAGATGCTTGTCGAGCGCACCCAGCGGCTCATCGAGCAGCAGCACCTTGGGTCGCGTCACCAGCGCGCGCGCCAACGCCACGCGCTGCTGCTGGCCGCCGGACAGCTGCTTGGGCCTGCGCTGCTCCAGCCCGCCGAGGCGCACCATGGCGAGCGCGGCCTTCACGCGCTCCGCCACTTCCTCGCGCGGGCGGCCGCGCACTTCCAGGCCGAAGGCGACATTCTCCGCCACCGACATGTGTGGAAACAGCGCGTAGTTCTGGAACATCATGCCGATGTTGCGGGCATGGACCGGCACGCCGCCGACATCCTGCCCGTCGATCAGCACCTGGCCGCGATCGAGCGAGACGAATCCGGCGATAGCGCGCAGCAAGGTCGTCTTGCCGCTGCCGCTCGGGCCCAGCAGGCCGAAGAATTCGCCCTCGCGGAACGTCATGGTGACGCCGTCCAGGGCGGCGACCGCATCGTATCTCTTCACCGCGTCGGTGACGGCAACCGTACTCATGATCCCCTCACCGTTCGCCGCCGAAGCGATAAAATCGCGCGGTCAGCAGCAGCGCCCCCATCGACACCACGATGATGATGGTGGAGATGGCATTGATCTCCGGCGTGAAGCCCTTGCGGATCGCGCCGTAGATCTCCACCGGCAACGTCGTGACGCCGGGCGGCGCCAGGAAATAGGAGATGACGAACTGGTCGAACGAGACCGCGAAGGCGAACAGGGCGCCGCCGATCACGCCCGGCGCCAGCAGCGGTGCCGTCACGCGCCGGAAGGTCTGCCAGGGCGTCGCGCCCAGGGTCGCGGCCGCCTCCTCCACCGCGCGCGGAAAGGTCGCCAACCGCGAGCCAACCACCACGATCACGTACGGCAACGACAAGGCGACGTGGCCCAGCAGGATCGCGAACAAGCCGCGCTTGATATCGACCCAATAGAAGAACACCAGCATCGACGTACCGATCACCAGCCAGGGAATCGCGACCGGCGGAAACAGCAGGAGCTGCATGACGGTCTGGCCGCGGAACTTGTAGCGCGCGAAGGCCAGCGCCGCCATCGTGCCCAGCGCGGTGGCGATTGCGGTATTCACGATCGCGATGCCGATGCTGTTGATGCCGGCGTCGATCAGCTTGGCGTTGCCGGCCAGCGCCTTGTACCAGACCAGGTCGAACTGGAACGGCAGCGCATAGAGCGGCGAGGCATTGAAGCCGAGCACCGCCATCACCACGATCGGCACATAAAGGAACACTAGCACCAGCCACAGATGCGCCGTCAGCAAGGCGGGGCCGATCCGGTTCCTCATAGCCCCTCCATGCGCTTGCGCGCTGCCGGATAGAGCGCGAGGCAGATCAGCAACACCGCCGCCAGCATCATGAAGGACAAGGCGGCGCCGAACGGCCAGTTGGCGGTGACGGTGAATTGCTCCTCGACCGCCATGCCGAGGGTCGCACCCTTGGCGCCGCCCAGGATGCGCGGCTCCATGAAGGAACCGACCGCCGGCACGAAGATCAGCGCGGAGCCCGCCAGCACGCCCGGCAGACTCATCGGAAATACCACGCGGCGAAACAGGGCGCCGGAACGCGCGCCGAGGCTGCGTGCCGCCTCGATCACCGAATCGTCGATCGCCTGCAGCGAGATGTAGCAGGTGAGGATCATGTAGGGCAGGTAGGAGTGGACCAGGCCGATCACGACCGCCGGATAGGAGTAGAGTATGTTCAGCACCGGCGCGCCGGGCGCGACTACATGAATAGCCTGATCCGCGATGCCGCCCGGCCGCAGCACCATGGCCCACGAGAAGGTGCGCACCAGGGCGTTGCTCCAGAACGGCAAGACAACCATCAGGAACATAGCCTCGCGCCAGCGGCCCTTGATGACTTTCGCCAAAGCGAGCGCCGCCGGATAGCCGATCGCCAGGCAACAGATGGTGACGACGGCGCCAAGCTCCAGCGACCAGAGCATCAATTGCTGATAGACCGGCTTGTCGATGAACGCCGCGTAATGCTTCAGCGTCAGGCTGGCCGGCTGCGGCACCAGCGGCGATTTGTCGAGGAAACTGCAATAGAGCATCGCCGACAGCGGCAGGAAGATGGTCGCGGTCAGCCAAAGATAAGCCGGCCCGGTCAAGGCCAGGATCGCGCCTCTATTCCGTCGATCGGCGACGGCCATACCCCATCCCTATCAATCGCGATCCGCGGAAGGAATGCGCCGCCGGCGACGTCGAGACGCCAGCGGCGCGATGCTGTGTGATTTGCGGGCGAGCGTGCGCTACTTCGCGAACTCGGCCTTCACCTCGGTCCACAGGTCGGAATAGGTCTGGCGCTCGTCATCGCTGAGCGGCGCCATGAATTGCAGGCGCTTGATCGCCGCCTGGTCGCTGTGGATCTGCCGGCCCACATCCTCCGCCGGCAAGGCGTCGTTCGCCTTGGTGTTGGCGGAAGCCGGCGCGCCGACCTTGGTCGCCCATTCGACATAGAAAGTGGGGTCGACCATGTAGTTGATGAACTCATGCGCGCCGCTCAGATTGGGGGCATTCGCCGCGACCGCCAACCCGTCGAACCAGCCGATACCGCCTTCCTTCGGCACCATGTAGCCGACCGGCAGCTTGAAATTGTTCTTGGACCGCGCGGCCGAACCGCTCCAATAGACCGAGACGTCGAAGGTGCCCGACTGGAACAGCTTGTTCCATTCGTCTTCCGACGACCACAAGGTCGCGATCTGCGGCTTCAGCCCCAGCAGCTTCGCCTTCACCTTGTCCAGATCCTTCGGATGGTTCATGTCCTGGCCGGTCGCGATCGCGCCGTACGACACGCCTTCGATCGCGTCGTCGCGCACCGAGACGCGCTTGGCATTCTTCGGGTCCCACAGCACCTCGACCGAATCCGGCGCCGGATTGAACTTCTCGGTGTTGTAGGCGATCGCCGTCATGCCCCAGACCCACGACACGCCATAGACCTTGCCATCCTTGGTCAGCAGCGCCGAATCGCGCAGCGAGGGATTGAGGTCGCCGAAATGGCTGATCTGCGTGGTGTCGATCGCCTGCACCAGCCCCTCGCCCGAGGCAACGCTGTTCCAGGCGGAGTTGGTGAGCACGACATCGTACGCGCCCGGATTGGTGCGCAGCTTGGTGATCATTTCCGGCTCGGAATTGAAGTAGTCATGCACCACTTCGATGTCCGTCGCCTTCTTGAAGGCCTCGAGCGCCCACTTCTCGTCCGTGCCGTAGCCTTGCCAGTTCAGCACCGTGATCTTGCCGCCTTGCGCGCGCACGATGCGCGGCGCCGCGAACACGCCAAGGCCAACCGCACCGGCACCGGCGACGAAGCGCCGCCGGGTGATCCGTGAATTCAACTTAGACATCAGGCTCCCTCCATTTTGCGGCCCATTGGCGGACCGATTGTTTGCTCCCAGACAATCCCCAGCGCGATCATAGGGGCCTACCGGCCGGAGGATCGTTCGTATACGAACGATCCCGCCATTCTGCACCAGCCATCAGGAGAGTCAACGCTCCTGCGGCCCTACGACCTGCCTCGCCGGCCAGGGAAGGCCGTTGCCCATTCCAATTCAAGTCAAGTCTGCGTCAGGCGACCATCCCGGAACCGCCGACTCTTGACTTGTTGGTCAGGAACGTCCGCTATGCCCGGACCGTCGGATGCCTAGTCAGCATGATTGAGCACAACAAGACGCCTGCCAGCGAGACCAGTGCCGGACCCTTGGTGCCGCGCCATGCTTTCCCTTTGTTGACGGGGCGCGACATCGCCTATCTCGACAGCGCCGCGAGTGCGCAGAAGCCCAAGGCCGTGCTGGACCGGATGCGGCAGTTCTACGAGACCAGCTACGCCAACATACACCGGGCGGTCTATCCCTTGAGCGAGGCGGCGACCGAGGCCTATGAAGGCGCGCGGGCGCGCGTGGCCGCTTTCCTGGGCGCGCCTTCGCCCGGCAGCATCGTCTTTACCCGGAACGCCACCGAGGCGGTCAATCTGGTCGCCAATTCCTTCGGCGGATCGCGGCTGAAAAGCGGCGACCGCATCCTGGTCACGATGCTGGAGCACCACGCCAATATCGTGCCCTGGCAATTGCTGCGCGACCGGCTCGGACTCGAACTGCTGGTGGCGCCGATCGACGCCGCCGGCGATCTCGATCTCGAGGCGCTGGACCGCCTGCTGGCGCAAGGGCCGAAGCTGGTGGCGGTCACCGCCGCCAGCAACGCCCTCGGCACGCGCACGCCGGTAAAAGACGTGGTGGCGCGCGCCCACCGGGCCGGCGCGGTGGTTCTCGTCGATGCTGCGCAAGCCGCGCCGCACGGTGCCATCGATGTGACGGCGTGGGATTGCGACTTCCTGGTGTTCACCGGCCACAAGCTGTACGGGCCGGACGGCATCGGCGTGCTCTATGGCAAGGCCGATCTGC
>DASYRS010000431.1:0-7287 GCA_036004205.1 Dongiaceae bacterium | reverse complement strand
GGTGGCAATTGCGTTGGCAGAGGCGGGCTACTACGTCACGGGCCTCGATCTATCGCCGGCGATGCTGGAGCGCGCCCGACAGAAAGTGGCAAGTGTGCCGCCGGCAGTCGCCGAGCGCTTGGTATTCTTGCAAGGCGACATGAGTGAATTCGATCTGGGCCGGCTCTTCCCCCTGATCCTGGTTCCGTTCCGCGCGTTTCAGCATCTCGTCGATCCGGCGGCGCAGCGTCGCGCCCTCACCTGCGTGCATCGGCACTTGCGGCCAGGCGGACACCTGGTGATCGACCTGTTCGATCCGCGGCTGGAGTTCTGCCTCGCCGGCGCCCCGCCGCTCGAAGAAGTGCGCGAAGTCGAAGACCCGGCCAACGGCCATCGCATCCGACGGACCGTGGCTGGGCGCGACAACGATCCGTTCCGCCAGCTCATCCGGGAGCGCATACGCTTGGACGTGATCGATGCAACAGGCCAGGTCGTGATGACCGAGGAGCGGTCGATGGCCCTGCGTTGGACCCTGCGCCAGGAGATGGAATATCTGCTGGAGCTGTGCGGGTTCCGGCCGATTGAGCAATTGTCCGACTTCCGTGCCGCCCCGCCCGCTTATGGCCGGGAGCAGATCTGGATCGCCCAGGCCATTTGAACAAACTCCCTCCCCCAACGTGGGAAGGGCTGGGGAGAGGGAAGCGAGTGAAGGTCCTCTCCACAGGAGACGCGGCTTCCCCCTCCCTAACCCTCCCGGTTCGGGGGAGGGGAAATGCGCATAGGGTGGCTGCAGGCCTCGCCCTTTCAAACGCCCCTCGCCTGCCATACATAAGAGGCGAGGGCTGGGAGTTGATCAGGGAAATCCATGGCAATTGAGGCGAGTGCCGCGCGTGCCCCGGTGCAAGTAGGGCAATGGCAGGCGGTCAAGGATATCTTGCCGCATCTGTGGTCGCGCATCGGCTGGGACCTGCGCAGCCGGGTCGCGGCGGCGATCGCCTGCCTGGTGGTCGCGAAGCTGGCCAACGTCTATGTCCCCATTCTGTTTAAGGGCATGGTCGACGCCCTGTCGCCCAAGATCGGTGCCGGCGCGGCGACCGGAACCACCATTGCCATCGCGGTCCCGATCGGGCTGCTGATCGCCTATGGCCTGGCGCGCATCGCGACCCAGGTGTTTTCCGAATTGCGCGACGGCATCTTTGCCCGGGTGGCGCAGCGCGCGATCCGCAGCGTCGCGCTGGAGACCTTCCGGCATCTCCATGCGCTGTCGCTGAAGTTCCATCTGGACCGGCAGACCGGCGGCCTCACCCGCGCGATCGAGCGCGGCGCCAAGGGCATCGAGTTCCTGCTGTCCTTCGTGCTGTTCAACGTGCTGCCCACCATGCTCGAGATCGCGATGGTGTGCGGCATCCTGTGGGCGCTGTACGACTGGCGCTTCGCGCTGGCGACGGCGGTCACCATCGGCGGCTACATCTGGTACACCTTCGGCGTCACCGAGTGGCGCATCAAGTATCGCCGCCAGATGAACGAATCGGACCAGAGCGCCAACACCAAGGCGGTCGATTCGCTGCTGAATTTCGAGACCGTCAAATACTTCAACAACGAGCTGCACGAGGCGCGGCGCTACGACGTGGCGCTGCAGGCCTATGAGCATGCGGCGGTGAAGTCGCGCACCACCCTGGCGGCGCTGAATATCGGCCAGGCCTTCATCATCGCGATCGGCGTCACCGTGATGATGACCATGGCGGCCTACGGCGTCGCGGACCGCACCATGACGGTCGGCGATTTCGTGCTGGTGAACACGTATCTCATCCAGCTCTATCTGCCGCTCAATTTCCTCGGCACGGTCTATCGCGAGATCCGCCAGTCGCTGATCGACATGGAAGCGATGTTCGCGCTGCTGCGTGTCGACGTCGACGTGCAGGACAAGCCCGGTGCGCCGGCCATCCATGTCAAGGCGGGCGAGATCGAGTTCGACAATGTGGTATTCGGCTACGATGTGCGCCGCCCGATCCTGAAGGGGATCAGCTTCCGCGTGCCGGCGGGCAAGACGCTCGCCATCGTCGGCCCGTCGGGCGCGGGCAAATCCACCATCTCGCGCCTGCTGTTCCGCTTCTATGACGTGACCAGCGGCCAGATCCGGGTGGACGGACAGGACATCCGCGACGTGCAGCAGCAGAGCCTGCGCTCCTCGATCGGCATCGTGCCGCAGGACACCGTGCTCTTCAACGACACGGTCGAATACAACATCGCCTATGGCAAGCCTGGCTCCAGCCATGCCGAGATCGAGCAGGCGGCCTGGATGGCGCATATCGCCGATTTCATCGCGAAGCTGCCCGACGGCTACCAGACGCGGGTGGGAGAGCGCGGATTGAAGCTCTCCGGCGGCGAGAAGCAGCGGGTCGCGATCGCGCGCACCATCCTCAAATCCCCGCCGATCCTGCTGTTCGACGAGGCGACCTCCGCGCTCGACACCCAGACCGAGCGCGAGATCCAGACCAACCTCAAGGAATTGTCGCGCAACCGCACGACCCTGGTCATCGCCCATCGTCTTTCCACCATCGTCGACGCGGACGAGATCATCGTGCTCAGCGACGGGCGCATCGCGGAGCGCGGCCGCCACGGCGCGCTGCTGCAGGAGGACGGCATCTATGCCGCCATGTGGTGGCGCCAGCAGGAAGCGGCGGAGCGCAAGCTGCGCGGCATAGACCAGGACCTCGATATCGACGCCTCGCCGCCCAAGGTACCCGAGGCGGTGAAGTGACCGAGCAGGAACTTGCCGACAAGATAAGAGCCGGCGACCGCCGCGCCCTGGCGCGCGGCATCACCTTGGTGGAATCGCGGCGCGAGGATCACCGGCTGTCGGCGGAGAAGCTGCTCGACCTGCTGCTGCCCAAGACCGGCAAGTCGATCCGCCTCGGAATCTCCGGCCCGCCCGGCGTCGGCAAATCCACCTTCATCGAAGCCTTCGGCCAGTATCTGATCGAGGCCGGGCACCAGGTCGCGGTTCTTGCCATCGATCCATCCTCGAAAATCTCCGGCGGCTCGATCCTCGGCGACAAGACCCGCATGACGGAGTTGTCGCGGCGCAAAGAGGCCTTCATCCGCCCCAGCCCCGCGGGCGAGACCTTGGGCGGCGTCGCGCGCCGCACGCGCGAGGCGATGCTGGTGTGCGAGGCGGCCGGCTTCGACGTGGTGATCGTGGAAACCGTCGGCGTCGGCCAGTCGGAAACCGCCGTCGCCGAAATGACCGACATGTTCCTGCTGCTGCTCAGCCCCGGCGGCGGCGATGACCTGCAGGGCGTGAAGCGCGGCGTGATGGAGCTGGCCGACCTGCTCATCGTCAACAAGGCGGACGGCGACCTGGCCGCCGCAGCCGAGCGCACGGCGTCGGACTACGCCCACGCGCTGCGCCTGATGCATGCGCTGCACGAGGATTGGCAACCCAGCGTCGTCAAATGCTCCGCCCTGAAAGCTGAGGGCATGGACAAGGTGTGGGACAAGGTCCAGGCCTTCCGCAAGGCGACCGCCAAGAGCGGCGAGTTCGAGAGCCGCCGCCGCGATCAGGCCAAGAACTGGCTGTGGCAGGAAGTGAGCGACGGGCTGCTGGAACGCCTGAAATCCGACCCCGACCTCGCCGAGCGGCTGGCCAAGCTGGAGGCCCGGGTCGGCCAGCGCAAGGCCTCGCCGGCTGCTGCGGCACGGTCGCTGCTTTCCAGCTTTTTCAAGGGCTTGGAGGATTAGCGGCGGCGCTCCAGTCGCGGAATCACCTTGACGTCGCTGCGGCCCTTCTCTAAAACCCGCGCGACCCGGCCGGCAGGTGACGCTTGTCCGGCCCCTTTGTTTTGACGAAGTTGCTGAAGAAAAAGGATTTTTGCCATGGCCCGGCGTTGCGAGATCACCGGCAAAGGCGTGCAGGTTGGCAATCACGTCAGCCACGCCAACAACAAGACCAAGCGGCGTTTCCTGCCGAACCTGCAGGTGACGACCATGCTGTCGGACGCCCTCGGCCAGTTGGTGAAGCTGCGCCTGACGGTCAACGCAATTCGTACCATCGAGCACAATGGCGGCCTCGACGCCTATCTGCTGTCGACGCCCGATGCCAAGCTACCGGCCGACGCGCGCCGCCTGAAGCGCCGCATCGAAAAGGCGGCCGAGCGCATCGCCGCGTAAGCGGCCGCGTGCCGATCGAGGTCGGCTGAGAGTTTGAACAACCCGCGCGGCCAGATCGGCCTCGCGGGTTTTTCATGAGTGGGTGACGCCGCGGACCTGGATCCGTGGCCACCGCCCTCGCACCGGGCTCATCCGGAGCGCGCGGGCAACGCAGGTGTGTTGAAACCTTTCGGCTCGCCCGGGCTGTCATCCCGGTCACCGAGGAAGGGAGCAAGAAATGTTTGCCGATCTGGTGGCGGGCCTCCAGGCCTTGCCGACCGAATCCGTGCTCGTGATCGAGCTGGTTGTCGTGTTCAGCCTCATTCCCGTCATGCTGCGCCCATTCGGCGCGGCGGGGATGTTCATATTCATTGCCGTCGGCATCATCGCCGCCAACGTGCAGGTGCTGAAGGCAGCGAGCTTCAGCTTCTACGCTTCGCCGATTCCCCTCGGCACCGTCGCCTTCTCCGCCACCTATATCGCGACCGACGTGCTGACCGAATATTACGGCCGCGCAACCGCGCGCAAGGCGGTGTGGCTCGGCTTCTCCGCCATGCTGTTGCTGACGGTCATGATGCTGCTGGTGATGGGCTACAAGCCGATGACGGCGGAAGAGGCGGGCGAGGGCATGGCCTGGGCGTTGCCGAACAACGATCACATCATGGCGCTCTACCTGCCGCAGGCGACCCTGCTGATCTCCGGGCTCAGCTCCTATCTGGTCAGCCAGTTCAACGACATCTTCGTGTTCCAGAAGATCCGGCAATGGACCGGGCGCGGCCAACTATGGGCGCGAGCCTGCGGCTCGACCGCGGTCTCGGCGCTGGTCGATAACACGGTGTTCTCGACCCTCGCCTGGTATGTGTTCCCGCGGCTGCTCGGCCAGACCGACCAGGCGGTCGATCTCTTCACGCTCATCTTCACCTTCATCCTCGGCACCTACTGGATCCGCCTCGCGATGGCATTCCTCGAAGCGCCCGCGATCTATGCCGCGCGCTGGTTCCTGCCCGAGGAAGACCGCCGCGCCTACGAAGCGCGCAATGCCGGGCCGATCGCACACGCGACAGCATGACCCTCACCTACCCCAACTTCGCGTTCGACATCCTGGCCGAGGACCCCAAGGGCACGCGCGCGCGGCGGGGGCGGCTGACGACGCCGCATGGTGCGCTCGATACGCCGGCCTTCATCTTCTGCGCCACCAAGGCGGCGATGAAGGCGGCCTCGCCTGCCGCGCTGCGCGGTGAGAAGACGCAGATCATCCTCTCCAACACTTATCATTTGATGCTCCAGCCCGGCGCGGAGCTGGTGGCGAAGATGGGTGGGCTGCACCGCTTCATGGGCTGGGACGGGCCGATGCTGACCGATTCCGGCGGGTTCCAGATTTTCAGCCTGGGCCACGGCTCGGTGGCGGACGAGATCAAGGGGCGGCGCGACGTCGCGCGGCCCAAGACTTTGCTCAAGATCAGCGAAAAGGGCGCGGCCTTCCGCTCCTATATCGACGGCAGCAAGCATCTGCTGACGCCCGAAAGCTCGATCGACATCCAGCGCAAGCTCGGCGCCGACCTCATCGTCACGTTCGACGAATGCACGCCCTATCATTCCGACCGCACCTACACCGAGCGCTCTCTGCGTCTCAGCAACCGCTGGGCCGACCGCTGCATCGCCGAGTTCGAGCGCGGCCATGACGGCCGCCAAGCGCTCTACGGAATTTTGCAAGGCGGCGTGTACCAGGATTTGCGCCACGAGGCGGCGGCCTATGTCAACGATCGGCCGTTCTTCGGCAACGCGGTCGGCGGCACCCTCGGCGGCACCAGCGCCGAGATGGACGAGGTGGTCGCCCACGCGATGGAAAAGCTGAACCGCCGGCGCCCGACCCACCTGCTCGGCATCGGCGGCTTCCGCGACATCTTCGCGGGCGTGGCGCAAGGCATCGACACCTTCGATTGTGTCAGCCCGACCCGCATCGCGCGCCACGGCGCAGCCTTGATGCCCGGCGCCAAGGGCGAGCGCGTCAACATCAAGAACGCGCGTTTCAGGGACGACGCCGCGCCGATCGACGAAGCGTGCGACTGCTATTGCTGCCGCAACTTCTCCAGAGCCTACGTGCATCACCTGATCAAGGCGGAAGAGCTGCTGAGCCTGCAGCTCCTGACCCAGCACAACATCGCCGTGATGAACCGCCTGATGCGCGAAGTGCAGACGGCGATCCCGGAAGGCAGGCTGGATGAGCTGCGAAAGCGCTGGGTGGCGGACTAGACGCCGACCGGATCGCCCAGCTCACCCAATAGTGACTGGCGGCAAGACCCATCCTGCGCGACGGTGACACGCTGCGATTCTGGGGAGGGGTTCATGCCGTTCTTGCGGTTGCTATGCCTTGTCGTCCTCGTCGCCCTCGCAGCGCCCGCTTTCGCCGACGAGCCGAAGATCGCCTCGACCGTTCCGTCGCCCGAACTGCTCGCGAAGCTGCGGGCCGGCGGCTATCTGATCTTTTTCCGCCACGCCAAGACGCCGAACTACAAGGACCCGCACGAGGGCGATCCCGACGATCCGCAGCCGGGCAATTGCTCGAACCAGCGCAACCTCTCGGTCGAAGGAATCGAGCAATCGAGAGCCTTGGGCGCGGTGTTCCGCGATCTCGAAATTCCCTATGGCATCGTGCGCGCCAGCCCCTTCTGCCGTACCATGGATACAGCTTGGTATGCCTTCGGCCGCTTCGAGCGCGACCGCATGCTGCTGCTCCATGGCACCGAGCCGGACAAGGACCCGCCGGAGGGCAAGGTCTGGCGCGACATCCGCAACCTCGCCAAGCTGGCGCCGCTGCCCGGCACCAACTCGATCTTCGTGTCGCACGGCACGATCGGCGAAGTGTTCGGCGCGGGCTATCTGGACGAAGGCGAAGCGGTCATCGTGAAGCCGGACGGCAAGGGCGGATGGAGCCTTGTGGCGCGGGTGAAGTCGGATCAGTGGCCGATGAACTAGACCGTCGCGTTAGTCGTCTATGCCGGCATCGGCGGAACCAATTGGCATACGGGGTCGCGCTGTGCCAGGATCGTGACGGTTTTCTGACACCCCTGCCGCCGATCGGATTCCCGTGACCCTCTCTCTTGGATGGACCCTGCTGGTGCTGCTGGCGGCGGTCATGCATGCCGCCTGGAACGTGCT
>DASYRS010000430.1:0-6738 GCA_036004205.1 Dongiaceae bacterium | reverse complement strand
CTGGTGGAGGACATGATGACCTTGCGTCGTTGCGCTCTGCTGGCGGCGGTGATTGCAACCAGCGCAGCCGCGCCAGCGCCATTGTCGGCCGATGAGCCGACCTTGACGATCTATACCTACAGCTCGTTTGTCGCCGAATGGGGGCCTGGTCCCGTCCTGCAGAAGGAATTCGAAGCAGGCTGCGGCTGCAAGATATCGTGGGTCGCGCTGGAAGATGGCGCGGCCCTGCTGTCGCGCCTGAAGCTCGAGGGCGACAAGACCGACGCCGATATCGTGCTCGGCATTGACACCAATCTGACGGTCGAGACCAAGGCGACCGGCCTCATCGCGCCTCATGATGTGGATCTGTCGGCGGTGAAACTGCCGATCGCGTGGAACGATGCCGACTTCGTACCGTACGATTACGGCTATTTCGCCTTCGTCTATGACAGCCAGACGCTGCCCAATCCGCCGCGGAGCTTGGCGGAGCTGGTTGCGCCAGGCGATGCGCCGAAGCTGATCTATATGGACCCGCGCACCTCGACTCCCGGGCTCGGCCTGCTGCTGTGGGTGAAGGAGGTGCTGGGCGACGAGGCGGCCGGCGCCTGGAAGAACCTCGCCAAGAAGACCCTGACCGTCACCAAGGGCTGGAGCGAAGGCTACGGCCTGTTCCTGAAGGGCGAGGCGCCGCTGGCGCTGAGCTACACCACCTCTCCGGCCTATCACCAGATGATGGAGAACACGGACCGCTACAAGGCGCTGAACTTCGCCGAAGGGAACTATCTGCAGGTCGAGGTCGCGGCGCGGCTGAAGACATCCGATCAGCCGGAACTGGCGCGGAAGTTTCTTGCCTTCCTGGTCTCCCGGCCTGCGCAGGAGAAGATCCCGACCACCAACTGGATGTATCCGGCCGTGGATCTGGGCGATGCGTTGCCGGAGGCGTTCCGCAAGCTGCCGGTGCCGACCAAGACCCTGCTGGTGCCGGAGGACAAGGCCGCGGCGAACCGCAACGCCTGGATCGACGAATGGCTGAACAGCGCCGGGCAATGAGCGACGGAGGACTCTTCTTCCCTCCTTGTGGGGGAAGGATGCGGAGCCTTGGTGAGCGAAGCGAGCCTGGGCGTAGCTGGATGGGGGGTGACGCCGCACGAACGCTGGTCAGGAGGCACCAGGCAGCGCTTGCTGCCATGCGGGGCACTACCAAGCATTCTCGCCGACGATCGTGCGGCGGCACCCCCCATCCCAACCTTCCCCCACAAGGGGGGAAGGGGCTTGCCGTGCGCTTCCGATCGAATGCGAGCTCAGCATGCGCACACAGCTAGTGCCGGCGCGGAGGCCAGCGCTCGCCGCCAACGCCATCGGCGTGAGTGTTGCGCTGCTGGTGGCCGTTCTGGTCGGCGCGGCGCTGCTCATGCTGTTCGCGCAAGCGGGCGACGCTGAGATCGGCGCGCTGCTGGGCAGCGCGTACGTCTGGCATATCCTGCGCTTCACGCTGACCCAGGCGTGTCTTTCCACGCTGCTGTCGGCGGCGCTCGGCGTACTGGTCGCGCGTGCCTTCGCTCGCGAGGCGAGCTTTCCGGGGAGGAGGGCGCTGCTCGGCCTGATGTCGCTGCCGATCGTGCTGCCGTCGCTGGTGGCGGTGTTCGGCATCATCGCGATCTATGGCCAGAACGGCTGGCTGGCGCGTGCCTTGGCATTCGCGGGCGGTGATGCGAAGCCGGACATCTATGGCCTTGGCGGCGTCGTGCTGGCGCATGTCTTTTTCAATCTGCCGCTGGCGGTGCGCCTGCTGCTGCCGGGCTGGCATTCGATTCCGGTGGAGAGCTGGCGCCTCTCCGCCCAGCTCGGCATGTCGGGCTGGTCGGTGTTTCGCCTGATCGAATGGCCGATGCTGCGGCGCTATTTGCCGCACACCGCGGCGACCATTTTCATGCTGTGCGTCGGTAGTTTCGCGATCGTGCTGGCGCTCGGCGGCGGGCCGGGCGCGGCCACGTTCGAGGTCGCCGTGTTCGAAGCCCTGCGATTCGAGTTCGATCCGCCGAAAGCCGCCGTGCTGGCACTGGGCGGCCTCGCGCTCAACCTCATCTGCCTTGCGCTGGCGCAAGGCGCGATCGGCGATGCCGCCATCGGCAGCGGCTGGCGCACGCGCGAACAGGACTGGCGGCAGCGCGGTTTTGGCGCCCGGCTGCTGGACGCGGTGCTGATCGGCGCGGCCGCGTTGCTGCTGGCGGGACCGGTCGCCGCGACCTTGATCGACGGATTGGTGGGGCTTGGCCAGGTCACCTTGAATTGGAGCCTGGTCGCGCAAGCCACCTTGACCAGCATCGGCCTCGCTGTCCCGGCGGCGCTGCTGACATTGCTGCTGGCGCTGCCGATTGTGCTGGCCGAAGGCGTTGCCCGGGTCGGCAAACCCGCACGTGCAGCGATGCTGCGCGGCGCGCTCATCCTGCCGATCGCGGTTTCGCCGATGGCGCTTGGCCTCGGCTGTTTTCTGATCCTGCGTCTCGCGCTGGATGGCATGCCCCGCGCCATCATCGGCATCGTGCTGCTCAACGCCATCATGACCGTGCCGTTCGCCGCCGCGATCCTGCGGCCCGCCGTCGAGCGGGCACGGGCGCGCCACGATCATCTGTGCCGCGCTCTCGGCATCGTGGGGTGGTCGCGCTGGCGGCTGATCGACTGGCCGATCCTGCGGCCCAGCATCGGCACCGCGCTCGCGATGGCGGCGGCGATGGCGCTCGGCGACCTGGTCGGCATCGGCTTGTTCGGCGATGCCAAGATCCGCAATCTGACCCTGTTGCTCTACGACCAGCTCGGCGCCTATCGCATGGGCGGCGCGGCGGCGGTCGCCGCGCTGCTGATGGCGCTGATCTTCGCGCTCTATCAAGCCATCGAACGTCTGGTGGGTGGCCGTGCCGCACCTTGACATCCGAAACCTCGCCTTCCGCTACGAAGACATGGCGATGCAGTTCGATCTCGCGATCGAACGCGGCACGTTCCTGTCCATCATCGGGCCGTCCGGCGCGGGCAAGAGCACGCTCCTCTCCCTGATCGGGGGGTTCGAGCAGCCGGTGAGCGGACAGGTGCTGGTCGACGGCGCCGACATCACTGCGCTGGCGCCGGCGGACCGGCCTTGCACGACCTTGTTCCAGGACCACAATCTGTTCGCCCATCTCAGCGTGGAGCGGAACGTGGCGCTCGGGATCGACCCCAACCTGCGCCTGAGCGCGGCACAGCAGGCGGAGGTCCGGCAGGCGCTGGCCGACGTTGGCCTCGCGGGGATGGAGCACCGCTTGCCCGGCCAGCTGTCCGGTGGCGAGCGCCAGCGCGCGGCGATCGCGCGCTGCCTGGTGCGGCACCGCCCGATCCTGCTGCTGGACGAGCCGTTCGCCGCGGTCGGGCCTGGCCTGCGGCGCGAGATGCTGGACCTGGTGCGCGCGCTGCAGCAGCGCCTCGGCCTCACGGTGGTGATGGTGACTCACGATCCCGGCGACGCCCGCCACGCCGGCGGCAGCACGGCCTTTGTCCACGCCGGGCGCGTCGTGCTGATGGACGAGACGGAGCGGGTGCTCGGCTCGCGGATGCCGGAGGTGAGGGCGTATCTAGGGAGTTGAGGAAGAAGGCTCTACAATAATTCGTCATGGTGTGCCAGGCACGACCATGACGATGAAGAGGATGGCGCGGACCGTGACTACTGCAACAACGACTTGCGCGAGGTGACGAACTCCTCCACCGCGCCGGCGAACGCATCGATCTCGCCATCTGTGATCGGCAGCATCAAGGCGAGAAATCCGCGCCGGGCATAGAATTGGCCGGCGGCGATCAAATCGAGATGCATCAGGTTCTGCAGCTTGGTGCGGCGTTCCGCGCCGGCCGGATCGAGGTCGCCGGGGCGGCGCACCTCGTCGCGGGTGAAATGCATGCCGACGAACGAGCCGGCGCCGGTCGCCTTCAGCGCGACATCGTGGCGCTTGGCCAAGTCGTTGATGGCCTGGCGCAGCTTCTCGCCCTTCTTGTTGAGCTTGTTGATCGCCGCGCTGTTCAGGAGCTTCTTGAGGCCGGTGAGGCCAGCCGCCATGCTGAGCACGTTGTTGTTAAAGGTACCGGCGTGCGGCCAGGCGTCGGGCCGGTCGGGATCGAAGCGCGACATCAAATCGACGCGGCCGCCGAAGGCGCCGAAGCTCATGCCACCGCCAAGATACTTGCCGAGCGTCGTCATGTCGGGCGTGACGCCGACCATCGCCTGATAGCCGCCGGTCGACAGGCGCGAGGTCATCACCTCGTCGAAGATCAGGATGACGTTGTGCTCGGTGCAGGCGCGGCGCATCGCGACCAGGAAATCGCGCTCGGCCGGAATGCATCCGCCGCCGCCCATCATCGGCTCGACGATCACGGCCGCCAGCTCGTGCGCGTGCGCCCGGATCATTTCCTCGACGCCGTCGGCGTCGTTGTAGGTGGCGCTGAAAGCCTGGATCGGCAGGTTGAGCGGCGCACCACCCTTGCGGAAATAGAGCACGCCGCCGTGATAGCCGCCTTCGAAGGTGAGGATCGCCGGCTTGCCCGTGGCGGCGCGCGCGGTCTGGATCGCGAACACGTTCGCTTCGGTCCCGGAATTGCAGAAACGCACCAGCTGGATCGAGGGGAAGCGGTCGCGGATCGCCAGCGCGAGGTCGGCCTCATATTGATTGGGGCCGCCGAGAACGATGCCGCCTTCCAGCGCCTCGCGAATCGCCTCCATGATCACCGGATTGGAATGACCATAGAGCCCGGCCGAATATTCGCCGAGGAAGTCGGTGTAGTCGTGGCCATCGAGGTCGGTCAGATGCGCGCCTTCGCCGTTGGACCAGGCGAGCGGGAACGGTGAGTAGTGCAGCACCGTGCGGGTGTTGCCCCCCGGCATGGCGGAGCGGGCGGAGGAATGACGCGCCGCGCTCTTCGGATTGGCGGACACGTAGCGGTTCTCGGCTTCGTCGAGCGCGCTTTCTAAGCTGATGTTCATTGGATATCAGTCCTGTTTAGGATTGGCCTTGCCCCCGGCGCGGGCCGTAAGTTAGTGTCGAACCTGTATACAGCTTCTCGCCCCAATAGGCGGGAGCTTGGCCGGAAATGCGAACAAGGGCAACATAAGCCCAGCCGGCGAAAGACTGGGAACCACAGGGAGAGGAAGCCATGGGAAATCTGTTCGCGCGCGGGCTCGGCAAGGCATTGCTGGGCGCGGCGATCGTCGCAACCGCGATTGCCGCCACACCGGCCTCGGCGGAGACGGTACTCAACCGGGGATTCGGCGCCTCACCGGATACGCTCGACCCGCACATGAATTTCGGCGCTCGGGAGGGCTGGATCCAGGACGACATCTTCGAAGGCCTGACCGCGTCGAACGCGAAGGGCGAAATCGGCCCCGGCGCCGCCGAGAAATGGGAAGCGAGCGACGATGGCCTGACCTGGACCTTCCATCTGCGCGATGGCCTCAAATGGTCGAACGGCGATCCGCTGGTGGCGCAGGACTTCATCAACGGCGTGATCCGCCAGCTCAATGCCAAGACCGCCTCGCCGCGCGCCTACTACTTCGCCTCGCTCATTCCCCTGGTCGGCGGCCAGGAGTTCAACGATCTGAAGGAAGGCGACGGCGACCCGAAAAGCGTCGGAATCACTGCGCCCGACGACAAGACGATCGTCATGAAGCTGAAGGCGCCGCAGCCCAACATGCTGTACCTGGTGGAATCCTATCACATCCCGCCGCTGCACAAGCCGAGCTTCGACAAGTTCGCCGCCGACTTCATCAAGCCGGAGAACATCGTCAGCAACGGCGCCTATATGATGACGGAGAACGTGCCGCAATCGCATGTGACATTGGTCAAGAACAAGAACTATTGGAATGCGGCGAACGTCAAGATCGACAAGGTCGTCTATGTGGTGACGGAGGATGACCAGACCGAGCTCAAGCGCTACAAAGCCGGTGAGCTCGATGCCACCAACGAGATTCCGAGCGACCAGCTCGACGCGGCGAAGGAGCAATTCGGCAAGGAGGTCCACGTCACGCCGTATCTGGAATCGCAGTACATCTCGTTCGACGTCGTCAAGGCGCCGTTCGACAACATCAAGGTGCGCCAGGCGCTGGCGATCGGCATCGACCGGCAGGTTCTGCAGGACAAGATCGTGAAGGCTGGCTACCAGGCCAATTGCGGCTATTCCCCGCCCAACGATCCGCGCTACCAGCAGCCGCAGGTGCCGGAATGCAACATGTCCAAGCAGGAGCGCATGGAGAAGGGCAAGGCGCTGCTGGCTGAGGCCGGCTTCGGTCCCGATAATCCGCTGAAGGTGACGATCGAATCCAGCACCGACAACACGTCGAAGAAGATGGCCGAGGGCGTCGCGCTGATGTGGAAGCAGAATCTCGGCGTCGATGCCAAGGTGAATGCCCAGGAATTCCAGGCCTGGATGAACACCTTCTATGCCGGCGGCTGGGACGTGCTCAACGACAACCTGATCGGCGACATGCCTGGCCCGGAATCGCACCTGATCTACATGCGCCCGAGCGCGGAGTCCGGCTACAACTGGAAGAACGACGAGTACGAGAAGCTGATGGATGAGGCGGCGGCCGCGCCCGATCTCGCCAAGCGCTATGAGATCCTGGCCAAGGCGGAGAAGAACCTGCTCGACTACTACCTCGTGACGCCGCTCGACGTCACCACCTCCCGCCATCTGGTGAAACCGTCGGTGAAGGGCTGGGAGGACAACATCCTCGATGTCCATCCGACG
>DASYRS010000429.1:0-16695 GCA_036004205.1 Dongiaceae bacterium | reverse complement strand
ACCAATGCGAACACCCTGCCCATCGGCATCGCGGGCCGGGTGACGCAGTACAAGACCGAGTGGGGCGAGATCGCCGCAGCCGGTTTCGCTGGTTGCCTGCCCATCATCATCTTCGCTTTCATTGTCCAGAAGCATCTGGTGCGCGGCTTGTCGTTCGGTGCTGTGAAGGGCTGACGACGATGCTGGCGCGCTATCCGGAGGAGGGGAAATGGTCGGCGTAAGTCTCCGCCACGTCTACAAGAGGTTCGGTGAGCTGGCGGTCGTCGACGATGTCAATCTCGAGGTGGCGGACCAGGAATTCCTGGTGCTGCTTGGCCCCTCGGGCTGCGGCAAGACCACGACCATGCGCATCATCGCGGGTCTCGAAACAGCATCCTCCGGCGACGTCTATATCGGCGGTCGCCGGGTGAACGATCTGCTGCCGCGCCATCGTGACGTGGCGATGGTGTTCCAGTCCTATGCGCTCTATCCGCACATGACGGTCTTCGAAAACCTCGAATATCCCCTGAAGATCCGCAAGGTGCGGGCGGAGGAACGGCGCAAGCAAGTGATCGATTCCGCGCGCCGCGTCAACATCGAAGAGCTGCTCGAGCGCCTGCCCAAGCAGTTGTCGGGCGGCCAGCGCCAGCGCGTGGCGCTCGGTCGTGCGCTCATCCGCCGGCCCAACTTGTTTCTGATGGACGAGCCGCTTTCGAATCTCGATGCCAAGCTGCGCGTGCAGATGCGCGGCGAGCTCAAGCATCTGCAGCATGCGCTGAAGACCACGACCATCTACGTCACCCACGACCAGATCGAAGCGATGACCCTGGCCACCCGCGTCGCGGTCATGAACAAGGGCATCATGCAGCAATTGGCAACGCCGAAAGAGATCTACGACAACCCAGCCAACCTGTTCGTGGCCGGCTTCATCGGCTCGCCCAGCATGAACTTCCTGCAGGGCGAGGTTGCCAACGGCGTGTTCGAAGGCCAGGCCGCGCGCATTACCGGCCTCCCCGCGCGCGATGTCAAAGATGTGACGTTAGGCGTGCGGCCGGAAGATCTTACGGTCTGCGGCGCGGAGCACGGCCAGATCGGCGGCGAGGTGTTTTCCCTGGAGCTGACGGGTGAATCCTCGTTGCTGACGGTGCAGATCGACAGCGCGCTGGTGATGGCGCGGGTGGACAAGGATTTTGTGGCTGAGATTGGTGCCAAGGTGTGGCTCAGGGCCAATCCGAACCGTTGTTTCCTGTTCGATACGCGCACGGAGGCGCGGATTGCGTGACGGCCCGCCCCTTTTTTCTGATGATCGTCTTCTGCCTATATGGCGGCGGTGCGGCGGCTGATGAAGCCTGGCCGCTGCCCGACAATCCGCCAGTGACGGTCCAGGGAGGTGCCGCGCTTTCGCCGGCGGGGGAGGCGGTTCAGTTGCCGACCTTTCGCATCAGCAAGTTTGAGATCAGCAATGCCGAGTATCGCCGCTTCGTCACGGAAACGGGGCACCGGCCGAGCCATTTCGATAGTCATCCAGAGATCGCGCGCGATACCTATCCCGTCGTCGGCGTTTCCTGGGATGATGCGATGGAGTACTGCCGCCGTTACGGTCTTAGCCTGCCGACTGAGACGCAATGGGACTGGATGGCGCGCGGGCGCGAACGGCGGGACTATGCCTGGGGCAACGAAGCCGTCGGTACCGATCGCGCCAATCGCGGGGGCGTGGTGTGCTGCCAGCCCGATGATGCTGACGGCTTTGCCGGTACGGCGCCGGTCGGCAGCTTCCCCAAGGGGGATACGCCCGAAGGCGTGAGCGACGTCACCGGCAATGTCTGGGAGTGGGTCGATGGCTGGTACGAGGATGGATTGGCCGACGGCGCGGCCAAGGATCGCAAGTTCCGGGTCCTGCGCGGCGGAGCATGGAACTCCGATGATGCGCATCTGAAGGCGGGCTATCGCCTCGGTTATCGCGGCGATTTCCGCTACGCCGCCAATGGAGGCTTCCGGTGCGTCGCGCCCTGATCCTGTTCGCGTTGCTGTTCCCCGGTGTTGCACTCGCCGACCCCACGCCCGCGACCGGCTGGAAGGTCGAAGAGCTGCCGCTCGGCCTCAAGCAGCCGTCGGGGCTGGCGTGGTCGAACGGCCTCATTGTCACCGACCTCGCTACCGGCCGCGTCGTTCGCGTCGAGAAGGATGGCGCACTGGCGGACCTGACCAAGCCTTTGCAGGTCGGGATCGATGTGATGGGACAGCCAACCGGCCCCTACAAGGTCAAGGTCTACCGGCGTTCGATTTCCGTGTCGCAAGGCTGGCCGGACACGAATGCCGAGCCGGTGCCGACGGATCACGCGATCATTTCCTTCACCAACCCGGAGGAGGCGCCGCACATCGTATCCAGCGACTTCTGGAACCCATACGATTTCGAGATCGTCGGGCACCCGGACGACAGTGCGGAGTTGTTCGTTGTGGATGCTGGCAAGAACGCACTGCTCCGCGTGGAAGGCAGCGCGGCGAAGACCGTATACGAGTTCCCGCGCCTGAAGCGCGACGCGTCCGAAATGTCGGAGCTGTCACCGACTGAGTTCGCGCAAGGAGCGGAGCCTTACGAAGTGGACGCGGTGCCGACCGGCCTCGCTATCAGCGATGGCCGCGTCTGGGTCGCTTTGTTCGGCGGCTTTCCTTTCGTGCCGAAGGGCGGCGCGGTGGTGTCGCTGGCGCTTGAAGGGGAGGGCGCGACGCCGCGCATGGAAGTGAACGGCCTGGACTCGCCGATCGATGTCGAGTTCACGGACGATGGCGACTTGCTGATCCTGGAGATGGGGGCCTTCGACATGGCCACGGGCTTTGTCGCCGGTACCGGCCGGCTCTCGATCGTCGATCCCGGGACGGGCAAGCCGCGACCGCTGCTGCGTGGGCTGGATCGGCCGGTCACCGTCTTGGCGGCGCCCAATGACGAGATCTATATCAGCGCGTTATCGGGTCATATCTACCGATTGAAGCGGGCCCAGTAGCGAGGCGGTCCTCCACGTCTCGTTTTTGATGGGATGACCGCAAAATAGAATAAAAATTCCTGTTGCCTGATACAAACGAAAAATTCCAGAATCCATTACCGCCGTGGAGTTGACGCGGCTTCGGAGCTTTCAGCAATGCCGCAATCCATCGGAATCGGTGTCGTCGGCACCGGCATCATGGGCGCCGCCCATGCCATGGCGTTCAGGTCCGCGCCCACGATCTTCGAGACCACGCTCGGCGCCCGTCTCGAGGTGGTGGCGGACGTCAATCTGCCGGCCGCGCAGAAGGCGGCGCAGCGCTTCGGCTTCAAGCGCGCCGTCGGTTCGTGGCAGGAGCTGGTCGCTGATCCGGCAGTCGACGTGGTCTCGATCACCACGCCCAACGCGCTGCATCGCGACATCGCGATCGCGGCGCTCGGCGCCGGCAAGCATGTCTATTGCGAGAAGCCGCTGGCCGCCGACCTCGCCGCCGCCGAGGACATGGCGGCCGCCGCCGCCCGCGCGAAAGGCAAGAGCCTGGTCGGCTATAATTATCTGCGCTCGCCCGCCATCGCCTTCGCCAAGCAGCTGATCGTCGAGGGCGCGATCGGAGATGTGAGCTATTTCCGCGGCGTGTGTGACGAAGACTACATGGCCGATGCCGAGACGCCGTATTCCTGGCGCTGCCGTCACGACATGGCCGGACTCGGCGCGCTCGGCGATCTTGCCTCGCACCTGGTCAGCATCGCGCACGATCTGATCGGGCCGGTGCGCCGCCTGGTCGCCGACACCCGCATCGTGATTCCAAAGCGCCCGGTACCGGCCGCCGGCGACGGGACGGAGCGGCGCGACGTGAAGGTCGCGCTCAGCGGTGAATACCGCGCGGTTGAAAACGAGGATACCGCCCACGCCTTGGTGCAATTCGACGACGGCGTCATGGGCACGCTGGTCACCAGCCGCGCCCATTGGGGCCGCAAGTCGCATCTGGGGTTCGAGGTGTTCGGATCGAAGGGCTCGATCCTGTTCGACCACGAGCGCATGAACGAACTGCAGATCTACACCAAGGACGCGACCGACGCGCCGACCAACGGCTATCGCCTCATCCCGATGGGGCCGGAGCATCCGTCCTACGGCCGCTTCTCGCCGGCAAAGGGCCACGGCATCGGCTTCAACGATCTCAAGGTCATCGAGGCTGCACATCTGCTGGAAGGTATCGCCGGCAAGGAGACGCTCTCGCCCACCATCGGCGAGGCGCTCGCGATCGAGAAGGTGCTGCACGGCGTCATCGCTTCCACCAAGAGCGGGAAGTGGGTGGAGCTGTAGGGCGCGAGTATCAGGCGATAGCGGAGCGAGACGCCGGCGAAGGAATCACGAGTACAACGAGACCATCGTGACAATGGCTTTCGAAAGATCGACTCCATGCCGCGACAGCCACTCCTCGTCGCGCTCGATGTCGGACAGGTCTCTGGGTTGCGGCAGCTTGGCGCCGTTTGCCTTCCGGCATTGCTCCAGCGCTTCGGAAGCGGCCACCCTTGCTTCGTCCAGATTGAACCCTTGCGCCTCGCATTCCGCGATGTCGGGAAAGAGCACGCGCCAGTCGCCGCCGTCGGACGGCACAATGATTGCGATGTAGTGCGCCATGACCTGCCCTCTCACCCGCACTTTCTTCGCGGCCAGCTTGCGCTGGCCAAATGAAAAATGGTGGCGGGGCGCCTATTAGGGACAACGGTGGGTTCGGCGCCGCGCCACCGCCCGAAGCTCGCGGCAATCGGGGGGAATGCCGCCAGCCATGAGGGCAAGTGCATAACCTAGCCCTGCGGCATCGGCGTTACTCTAAAAAATGCTAAGCCGAACCGCGAAACTTGGTACGGGATCGTACTATCCAAAGAATCTTTGACTCCGGATCAATAAGGCATAGGGTCAGCCCGTCGCCTGCCACTA
Organism: Dongiaceae bacterium; assembly: GCA_036004205.1. Taxonomy (GTDB): domain Bacteria; phylum Pseudomonadota; class Alphaproteobacteria; order Dongiales; family Dongiaceae; genus Dongia_A. The sequence continues at coordinate 11,794 of DASYRS010000429.1, read as the reverse complement.
CTTTTGGGCGTAGGCGCTTGGGAGATGGTGTGTGCTCTTGCCCCGGTTAGGGAAGAGCAATGGCACCCAGGATCCCTTCCACTAGCTCCAATCGTCTTTTGTCGCGCATGTCCGCCGCCGACTTCGGGCTGGTGCAACCGCATTTGACGCACGTCGATCTTCCGCTGCGCAAACGGCTTGAGGCGCGTAAAAAACCCATCGACTACGTCTACTTCCCCGAGAGCGGCTTTGCGTCCGTCGTCGCCGATGGTCACGACGGGCGGGGCATTGAGGTTGGCCTGATCGGTCGTGAAGGGATGACGGGTTTGGCGGTCGTCATGGGCACCGACCGGACGCCGCATGAGACGTATATGCAGAATGCCGGAACGGGGTGGCGGATGACGGCAGGCAACTTGCGGCGCGTGATGGAGCAAAGCCGGACCGTGCAGCAATCGTTCCTGCTCTATGGACACGCATTCGTCATTCAAGCGACCTACACCGCGATGGCGAATGGCCGCAGCAAGATCGAGGAACGGTTGGCGCGCTGGCTGTTGATGGCGCAAGACCGCGTTGAGGGCGACCGCCTGACCCTGACGCACGAATTCCTGTCGCTCATGCTGGGCGTGCGGCGCCCGGGCGTTACCGTGGCGCTAAATCTGTTGGAAAGAGCTGGCTTGATTCAGGCCAGCCGCGGCGCGATCGTGATCGTCGATCGCGCGGGGCTGGAGCAGCTCTCCAACGGCGCCTATGGCGCGCCGGAGGCGGAGTTCAATCGATTGTTCGGGTAGGGCGTCCTCTCGATCCCCGCCATCTCGCGCTCAGTTCGGCCGGCTGCCCGCGCGCTTGCGTTGCGGCTCCTGCTGGTCCGGCGGCGATGCGAAGGGCGGCGCGGCGGGGACCGCGAGCACGATGCCGTTCTGATCCATGTTGTGCTTGAGGCGTCGGTTGAACTCGCGCCCGACGTCCCACTGCCGCATCGGCCGGGTCCTCAGTCGCGCCCGCACGATGAAGCTGGTGTCGGCGAAGGTTTCGAGGCCCATGATCTCGATCGGCATCAGCAGATCGTGCTTGAACTTCGCGTCCGCGCGCATCTCTTCATCGGTCTGGCGCAGCACCATCGCGACCTCGTCCGGATCGTAGCGGTAAGAAACCTTGGCATCGACCACATAGTATGAGTAGTCGCGCGTCATGTTGATGACGGTCGCGATGTTCCCGTACGTCATGGTATGGACCGCGCCCGCCTGGTCGCGCAGGCGGATGGAGCGGATCGTCATCCCTTCGACCACGCCGGATTGACCGCCGATATCGACTACGTCGCCGATATTGATCGTATCCTCGAACAGCATGAAGGCGCCGGCGATCACGTCCTTCACCAGCGACTGCGCGCCGAAGCCGATCGCGAGGCCCACCACGCCGGCGCCGGCCAGCAGCGGCGCGATATCGACCCCGATCTCCGACAGGATGATGAGGCTCGCCATCACGCTGATGACGATGAGCAGAATGTTGCGCACCAGCGGCAGCAAGGTGCGCGCGCGCGCCGAGCGCAGCATCGAGTAGCCCGAGTCATCGCGCTGGTTGAGCCGGGCGTAGATGATGCCGCCCAGGATCTCCCACGCCGCCAGCGATAGGACGAGGACGATGGCGATGTCCGCCAGGCGGCTGAGGATGTTGCGCCCGACCGCACCGAACAGAATTCCTCCGACATCGACCCGCCAGGCGGCGAGGATCAGCAGGCAGGCCGCGATGCGCACTGCATAGACGACGACCCGCCGAAAGATCGGGACATAGCGATTGGCGCGGGCCGCCACCAGCGGATAGCGCGCCATCAGAGAGGCATCCAAGCCCGAGAAGCGGTTGAACAAACGCGGCAGCCAATACTCGCCCGCGGCCACCGCGCCGATCACCAGCGCCGTGATGGCGGTCGCGCGGAGCAGGTAGAAAAATCCGCCGGAAATCTCGAACGCCCACACCAGATAGCCGCCCGCCAGATAGGCGATGACCGCGACATGCCAGACTTCCGCAATCCGGTTGCGCGCGGCGCCGGGCACGATGCGCCTTCCGCCTTCGACCGGCGGCTGGCCGCGGATCCAGCGCGCTACCGCTTCGCGGTTCTGCAGCGCCAGGACGATCAGCAACCCGGTCAGGATGAGGCCCAGGATCTTCGCCGCGACGACGTACCCCGGTCGCGGCAGGCCGAGAAGCAGGGCGGTCTCCAGCAGCACATAGCCCCACACTCCGACCACGATCAATCGGCGCGACCAGATATAGAGATAGACCGCCGTCGAATCGCTGAGCGGGAACAGCCGCAATCCAGGCTCCATCGGACTGAACAGGAAACGCGCGATCACCGCGCCCGCCATGGAAACCAGCGCCGCATTGATGATCGCCAGCAGCGCCAGCCGCGCCGTCGGGATCGGCGCGGCCCAGCCTGCGACGGCGAGCGCGACCAGCCCGAAAGCGATGATCGGCAGCAACTCCAGGATCAGCCGCACGGCGGCAAATCGGATGCGCCGGAACAGTCCGCTGCCGGCGCGGTGCGCCAGGCGCCGCCGCCCGGCCTTGACCCCGATGCCGATGAGATAGGCGACAATCAGGCCGGCGCCGAGGCTGAGCGCAAGATCCTGGCCGATATCCAGCCACATGGCGCGCAGCGTCGGATCGCTGCCCTGATTTTCGAGCCATGCGAGCAGGTGCCCCGAGGCGCCGAAGCTGCGGCCGAGCTCTTCCATGAACTGGCTGAATTGCTGGAACCCCGCCGACAGGGCGCCGAGCACGCGCACGCCGAGGCCGCGCTCCTCCTCCGGCACGGTCTCCGGCTGCTGCACCTTCAGCAGCGTCTCGATCTGCTTGGCAAGCTCGTCGCGCTTGGCCGGGTCGCGCAGGATCTGCAGCAAGGTCTGCAAATCCTCGGGCGTCGCCTCCGTTTGGGCTGGCGCGTCGGCCGGCGTTGACTTCGGCTGCGGGGCGGGGAGAATCGTTTGCGCGCCGGCGTGCGGACTGGCGATGCCGAGCGCGACAGCAACCAGCATCGGAGCGAGCCACCCTCTCCGGCGCCACATCATTGTCATCGCGACTCCACAGACGGAAGGCGGGCGGGGCGATTACCTCGCACCCGGCCCGCGCCTCAGCGTTGCTGGCATGCTCGGACAAAACACGCCGGCAGCCGCCAAGTCTTCAAACAATGCTGGGATAAATCCGTTGCAGGACGGAAAACTGGTATATTAGTGTATGGCCTCTCAAGGAGGCCAAACTTGCGCAATCTCGGAAAAACCGCCCTTCGCGTCACCGAAATCGGCTTCGGCGGCGCGCCCCTCGGCAATCTGTTCGCGGTCGTGACGGAACCCGACGCCCAGGCCAGCCTTGCTGCGGCCTGGGACAATGGCTGCCGGTTCTTCGACACCGCGCCGCTCTACGGCTATGGGCTCAGCGAGCGGCGCGTCGGCGACGCGCTGCGCGAGCGGCCGCGCGATCAGTATGTGCTGTCGACCAAGGTGGGGCGCCTGCTCCGCCCCGGCATGGGGCGGGACAACGTCGCGGATTTCCGCTCGCCAATGCCGTTCCACGCCGAGTTCGACTATTCCTATGACGCGACCATGCGCTCGTTCGAGGATTCCTTGCAGCGGCTCGGGCTCGATCGCATCGAAGTGGCGCTGATCCACGATGTCGGCCGCGACTGGCATGGCGACCGCCAGCCCGAAATATTCCGCAAGGCGATGAGCGGTTCGGCCAAGGCGCTGTCGAAGCTGAAGGCGGACGGTGTGGTCGGTGCCATCGGCGTCGGCTTGAACGAGGCGGATGTGTGTGAAGACGCGCTCAACGCCGCCGACTTCGACTGTTTCCTGCTCGCCGGCCGCTACACGCTGCTGGAGCAGGGACCGCTCGACAGCCTGTTCCCGGCCTGCCGGAAGCGCAACGTCTCCATCATCGTCGGCGGTGCCTTCAATTCCGGCCTGCTGGCGCGGGTCGGGCAGCCGGACGCGACCTACAACTATGGCGCCGTCCCGCCGGAGATCGCCAAGCGCGCGACCGCTTTGCACGAGGTTTGCGCGCGTCACAACGTGCCGCTGCCCGCGGCAGCCTTGCAGTTTCCGCTCGGCCACCCGGTCGTGGCCTCCGTCATTCCCGGTGCGCGCAACGCCGCGGAGGTCGCGAGCCACTGGCAATGGGCGCGGCTGAAAATTCCCGCTGCCCTGTGGGACGATCTGCGCGCGCATGGCCTGCTGCACGCCGAAGCGCCGGTGCCGCAAGCTCCGGTCCTCCAATAACTTTGCGCCGGGCGGGCTGCGGCGCTATATCGGTCATCTGACGGCACGCTTGCCGGCCTGAATTCTGTCTCTTTGGGAGAATGACGTGAAATTACTGCGATACGGCCCGAAAGGGCGGGAAAAGCCGGGCGTGCTGGACCGGGACGGAAGGATCCGCGACCTCAGCACTCATGTTCCCGACATCGCTGGGAGCGCGCTGCTGCCGGATTCCCTGAAGAAACTGGCGGCTCTCGATCTCAACAGCCTGCCGCTCGCATCGGGCGACCTGCGCATCGGGCCGTGCGTCGGCAAGATCGGCAAGTTCGTCTGCATCGGCCTCAATTACGCCGACCACGCGGCCGAGACCGGCGCGCCGATCCCGAAGGAGCCGATCATCTTCATGAAGGCGACCAGCGCGGTGGTCGGTCCCAACGACGAGGTCGAGATTCCGCGCGGCTCGGTCAAGACCGACTGGGAGGTCGAGCTCGGCGTGGTGATCGGCAGGAACGCCAAGTACATTCCAGAGAATGCCGCGATGGACTATGTCGCCGGCTATTGCGTGATCAACGACGTGTCGGAGCGGGAATATCAGATCGAGCGCGGCGGCCAGTGGGACAAGGGCAAGGGTTGCGACACCTTCGGCCCGACCGGCCCCTGGCTGGTGACCAAGGACGAAGTGCCGGATCCGCAGAACCTCGCCATGTGGCTGGAGGTCGATGGCCACCGCTACCAGAACGGCAGCACCAAGACCATGATCTTCAATGTGCCGAAGCTGGTCTCCTATCTCAGCCACTTCATGAGCCTGCAGCCCGGCGATGTCATTTCCACCGGCACGCCGCCCGGCGTCGGCATGGGCCAGAAGCCGAGCCCGATCTATCTCAAAGCCGGCCAGACCATGCGCCTCGGCATCGCCGGCCTCGGCGAACAGCAGCAGCGGCTGGTGCAGGGGTAGATGGACACGCCGTTGGCCACGCTTTCATTCGTCATGGTCGGACCAAGTCCGACCATGACGAAAGAGAGAGGCCGTTTCTTTGCCGTGAGCGCCCGATGACCAAGATTACCGCCGTCGCCGTCCGCGACATCCGTTTCCCGACCTCGCGCAATCTCGACGGGTCGGATGCGATGAATCCCGATCCGGATTATTCCGCTGCCTACGTCGTGCTGAAGACCGACCAGCCGGGCCTGGAAGGGCACGGCCTTACCTTCACCCTCGGCCTCGGCACCGAATTGTGCGTGGCGGCGGCGAACGCGCTGGCGCCGGCCGTGATCGGGCGCGACCTCGCCGACGTCACCAAGGACATGGGCAAGTTCTGGCGCAGCCTCACCGAGTTCCGCCAGTTGCGCTGGGTCGGGCCGGAGAAGGGCGTGCTGCACCTCGCGACCGCGGCGGTGGTCAATGCGGTGTGGGATCTGTGGGGCAAGGCGGCGAAGAAGCCGGTCTGGCGCCTGGTCGCCGATCTCTCGCCGGAAGAGTTCGTGCGCCTGATCGACTTCCGCTACATCACCGATGCGCTGACGCCGGACGAGGCGCTCGCCATCCTGCGCGCCAACGCGGCGACCAGGGATGTGCGCATCGATGAGATGCAGAAGAACGGCTATCCGGCCTACACCACATCCGCCGGCTGGCTCGGCTATCCCGACGACAAGGTGCGGCGCCTCACCCGCGAGGCGGTGGCGCAGGGCCTCAATTACATCAAGATCAAGGTCGGCCGCGACCTCGCCGACGACAAGAAGCGCTGCAAGGCGGTGCGCGACGAGATCGGCCCCAACCGCAACCTGATGATCGACGCCAACCAAGTGTGGGATGTCGGCCAGGCGATCCAGTGGGTGACGGAGCTGGCGCCCTACAAGCCGCTGTGGATCGAGGAGCCGACCTCGCCCGATGACGTGCTGGGCCACGCCGCGATCCGCAAGGCGCTGAAGCCGCTCGGCATCGGCGTCGCGACCGGCGAGATGTGCCAGAACCGCGTCATCTTCAAGCAGCTGATGCAGGCCGAAGCGATCGATTTCTGCCAGATCGATTCCTGCCGGCTCGGCGGCGTCAACGAGATCCTGGCCGTGCTGCTGATGGCGAGGAAGTTCGGTATCCCCGTCTGCCCGCATGCCGGCGGCGTGGGCCTGTGCGAATACGTGCAGCACCTGGCGCTGATCGACTACATCTGCGTCTCCGCCAGCCTCGAGCATCGCGTGGTCGAATATGTCGACCACCTGCACGAGCATTTCGAGGACCCGGTGGTGGTGAAGAACGGCCGCTACATGCCACCCAAGCAGCCCGGCTATTCCATCACCATGAAGCCGGAGAGCCTGGACCGGTATGAGTTCCCGAACGGGGTGGAGTGGCAAACTAGCCTGTCACCATCATGAAGCTCCCCTTCTCCCCTCGCGGGAGAAGGTTGCGTAGGCTTAGCGAACGAAGTGAGCTTAGCCGAAGCTGGATGAGGGGGCGCGCGCCGTAGGCGCGTACGGGATGGAAGAGCTGAAGCACGCTCGCCGCTACAAAATTCCCCTTCTCCCCTCGCGGGAGAAGGTTGCGCAGGCTTAGCGAGCGCAGCGAGCCTAGCCGAAGCTGGATGAGGGGGCGACGCCGCGCCAATGCCAAACGCGAACGCACGTAAGCTCCGCGAAGCTATGACGGATGCAGAGCGTGCGTTGTGGCGCGTCTTGCGCGGTCGGCACCTCGCAGGCTATCGATTCCGGCGGCAAGAACCCATTGATCATTACGTCGTCGACTTCATTTGCTATGAAGCACGCTTGATTATCGAGGTCGATGGCGGGCAGCACTTCGAATCCGATGCCGACAAAAAGCGGGATGCCCATTTGGAATGGCGAGGTTTTCGTGTGCTGCGATTCTGGAATAACGACGTCTTGTCGAATCCTGAAGGGGTTTGTCGAGCCATTCTCGAAACGCTGACGGGACGGTCATATTCGTAAGCGCACCTTGCGGTGGCTCCCCCTCATCCAGCTCCGGCTAAGCTCGCTCCGCTTGCTAAGCCTGCGCAACCTTCCCCCGCGAGGGGGGAAGGGGAGTCTCTGTAGGACGGGTTGAACATGTCAAGCAATCAACTCCCGATGCTGCTCGATCACCTTGGTGAGCTGGGCGTAGGCGTCGTCGAGGTGGTGCTCCAGCGCGCGCACGCAGCGTTCCTCGTTGCGCTTCTGCAGCGCGTCGGCGATCGCCTGGTGCTGGCCGATGACGCGGCGTTCCTGGCCGGGGATGGGGGTGGCCATCAGGCGCATGCGGTCGAGCTGCGCCTTGACGCCGTTGATCACCTTCCATAGCCGCAAATGGCCGCTCATCTCGCTGATATGGCGATGGAAGCGGTCATCGAAATCGATGAAGGCGATGTGATCGCCGCGCCCGCCGGCGCGCTCCTGCGCGGCGATGATGTCCTGCAGCGTCTCGATCCGCTCCTGTGTCACGTGCTGGACCGCGAGCTTGATGCCCTCGATCTCCAGCGCGCGCCGGATGAGGCGACCTTCCTCCAATTGCTCGCGGTTGATGAGCGCGACGAAGGTGCCGGATTGCGGCTTGATGTTGACCAGCCCTTCCTCCGCCAGCAGCCGCACCGCGTCGCGCACCGGCGTGCGCGAGATGCCGAGCTGCTGGGTGATGTCCTTTTCCACGATCGCCACGCCGGGCGGCAAGCGCAGCGTCACGATGGTGCGCCGGAGCAGGGCATAGACCTGGTCGGGAATCGGCCGGCTGCGGTCGATGCGGGAATCGAGCGGCAGGCCCGATGGCGCCGCCGCCTCCCGTCTCTGCGTTGTCTTTCGATTCAATGCCGGCCTTGGCATCCGGACGGCTCCCCACCCGCCAAAAGGGGCTGAGCATAACTTGCCGATTGCGAGCTCGCCAGTAATATACTAGTATACAGGAACCAAGAACAAGACGCGCGGCGCGTCCAGCGGCGCGCGCTGGGAGAAAAAGGGGAGGTGCTTCATGAACGCTTTCAAGCGAATGGTCTGTGCTGGCTCGCTGCTGGCTGGCGGAATGCTTGCGGCCGGCGGCGCCACCGCCGGGCAATTCGACGGCGTGACGATCAACATCATGACTTTCACCGGCCCGCAGATCGCCGAGCCGATGCAGCGCCGCGCGCCCGATTTCGAGAAGCTGACCGGCGCGAAGGTCAACATCATCACCGTGCCGTTTTCCGATCTCTATCAGAAGCTGCTGACCGACTGGGCCGGCGGCACCAACTCGATCGATGCCGGTGTGTTCGCGCCGCAATGGATGGTGGACTACGTGACGCCGGGCCTGCTGGAGGACATCGGCGACCGCCTGGCGAACGACAAGCAGGCGGCGCAGGACGACGTCGCGCCGTTCTTCCGCGAGTTCTCGCAGAAGTTCAACGGCAAGACCTACATGATCACCTTGGATGGCGACTTCCAGATGGTCTATTACCGGACCGACGTGCTGGAGAAGCTGGGCAAGCAGCCGCCCAAGACGCTGGACGATTATCTCGACGTCGCCAAGTCCGCCAACGGCCAGGACATGAACGGCGACGGCAAGCCGGATTACGGCTCCTGCATCTCCAAGAAGCGCAACGCCCAGGCTTATTGGGCGATCATCTCCATCGCCGGCGGCCTGATCCAGACCCAGGGCACCAGCCAGGGCGTGTTCTTCGATACCAAGGACATGAAGCCGCTGGTGAATAACGAGGCGTTCGCGACCGCGCTCGCCTTCTACAAGGACAGCACGCAATACGCGCCGCCGGACGAGATCAACCTCGATGTCGGCGACACGCGCAAGCTGTTCACCTCCGGCCAGTGCGCGCTGACGCTGGATTGGGGCGATATCGGCACGCTCGCCATCGATCCGAAGGAATCGATGGTGCAGGACAGGGTCGGCGCGGTGGTCCTGCCGGGCTCGACCAAGGTGCTGGATCGCGCGACCGGCAAGCTGGTGGCATGCGACAAGGAGCGCTGCCCGTATGCGGTCGACGGCGTCAATCACGCGCCGTTCGCGGCGTTCGGCGGCTGGTCCGGCGGCATCAATGCCAAGGCCGATCCGAAGGTGAAGGAGGCAGCCTATGCGTTCTTCTCCTTCATGACCGCGCCCGCGCAGTCGAACGAGGACGTGACCATCGGACGGACCGGCTTCAATCCCTATCGCCTGTCTCAGTTCCAGGACATGACTTTGTGGAAGAAGGCGGGGATGAGCGACAAGGCGGCGAAGTCCTATCTCGGCGCCATCCAGGACAGCCTCAACAGTCCGAACATGGTGCTGGATCTGCGCATCCCGCAGAACCAGAAATACGAGCAGGTGATCCTCGACACCGCGGTCGCGCGCTTCCTGGCGGGCGAACTCACGGCCGAGGACACGATGAAGTCGATCGAAGACGGCTGGAACGAGACCACCGACGAGATCGGCCGTGACGAGCAGTTGGCGGCTTACAAGTCGACGCTCGGCGCGCAATAATCGCGAATGCCCAGGGTTGGTCCCGCCGTCCCCTCGGTCGTCCCTGGGGCGGCGGGACTTTTCTTTGACAGGGCAGGGAATCGCAGATGACGATCGAATCTCAAGAAGGTAATCCTTCTCCCCTTGCGGGGGAAGGTTGCGGAGGCTTAGCAAGCGGCAGCGAGCTTAGCCGCGGCTGGATGGGGGGTAGCGCGGCGCTAGCCGCGCGCGCTCGCAAGAGCGTAACGACGATGTCGCAGAACCACCTGTCGGAAGCCCGACCTACAGCGTTTGCGCGCTGCGCGCCGTGCGGCGCGACCTCCCATCCAACTCCGGCTAGGCTCGGCTGCGCCCCGCCAAGCCTTCGTATCCTTCCCCCGCAAGGGGGGAAGGGGAGTATCTTGTGGCGAGTTCCGTTACATCAGAGAGCGAGGGAGCGCTAGAGTGCACGCGTCTTTCTCGGCCTGGAGCGAGCGGCAAGCGGACCGGTTGTTCGTCCTGCCGGCGGTCATCGTCATCCTCGCCTTCTCGATCTTTCCGCTGCTGCTGTCGGCCTATCTCTCGGTCAGCCGGTTCAAGCTGGGCGCGGGCGGCTACGAGATCAAGTTCATCGGCTGGCTCAATTACCGGAAGCTGCTGATCGGCAGCGAGCAGTTCCATTTCGTCGGCCGCTTCGCGGGCGTGCCGCTGTGGTGTTGGGCCGCGCTGGCGCTGCTGGTTTATTGGGTCGGACGGGCGCTGCTGCAATATGCGCGCTCCGGCCGCGTCTCCGTGCTCGGCCTCATCGGTCGCCTGATCTCCGCATTCACCATCCTTGGCATCGCGCTGCTGTTCGCGACCACGCTGGGCGGTGGCGGGCAGCTGGGCTCCGCCGGCGTCACCATCCTCTATGTCGTGGTCGGGGTCGCGATCCAGTTCGCCATCGGCCTCGGCCTCGCGTTGCTCTGCGCCCAGCGCATCCAAGGCCGCGCGTTTTTCCGGCTGGTGTTCTTCCTGCCCTTGATGGTGACCCCGGTCGGCATCGCCTATGCGTTCCGCATGCTGGCCGATATGACGCAGGGGCCGCTCTCGCCTATCTGGCACGGCCTCGGCCTCGGCGCCTTCTCCTGGGCATCCGGTGCATGGTCGGCGCGCATCGTCGTCATGGTGGGCGACGCCTGGCAGTGGATTCCGTTCATCTTCATCGTCATGCTGGCCGCGATCGAGAGCCAGTCGAAGGAACAGCTCGAAGCCGCCTCGATCGACGGCGCGACGTTCTGGCAAAAGTTCCGCGACATCACCTGGCCGGAGATTGCGCCGGTCGCGGCGACCGTCATCCTCATCCGCATGATCGAGGCGTTCAAGATCATCGACCTGCCCAACATCCTGACCAATGGCGGGCCGGGCATCGCGACCGAATCCATGACCCTGCATTCCTTCATCGCGTGGCGCACCCTCGACCTTGGCGGGTCCTCGGCCGTCGCCTACATGCTGCTGTTCCTCTCGACCGTATTCAGCGTTTCGTTCTTCAACCTCATCGTCCTGCCCATGCGCGCGAGGCGGCAATGACCATCGCCATTCCGGCCCAACGCGTCGCCGCGCGCCGCAAGCTCGGCGCCATGTCGCCGGGTGTCGCGATCCTGGTCTATGCGCTGCTGGCCCTGTGGACCTTGATCGTTCTCTTTCCGATGTACTGGGTCGCGATCACGTCCCTCAAGGAGCCGATCGATGTCTCGACCGGCCCGTACTATCTGCCGTTCATCGACTTCCAGCCCTCGCTGCATGCCTGGCGGTACATTTTCGTCGACCTCGCGAACGATACCTTCCGCCCGTACATGAATTCCGTCATCGTCGCTTTCATCTCGACGGTGCTGGCGATGCTGGTGGGATCGATGGCGGCCTATGCCCTGGCGCGCTTCACCTATAAGCCCAAGATCGGACTCATCCTCATCTTCATCCTGCTGGTGGCGCTGGTCGTGACGGCGGTGATGCACTGGTCGGTCGATTGGCGCATCGCGGCCGCCAGCGGCCTTGCCCTGTTCTTCCTGATCGGCCGTGCGGTGGCGGGGCGGCTGCGCCGCTCGGTCGGCAACAGCGACATCCTGTTCTGGATGATCTCCCAGCGCATCCTGCCGCCCGTGGTCGCCGCGATCCCGATCTATGTCATGTTCCAGCGCCTCGGCATGCTGGATAC
>DASYRS010000428.1:0-6523 GCA_036004205.1 Dongiaceae bacterium | reverse complement strand
GCGAATCCCTGATGCGCCACGCCGACGTGGCCGAGGCGACCCGCGCTTTGCTGGGACGGCACGCGCCGGCAGCGGCGGCCGAATAACGATGGCCGGCTTCACCCATTTCGACAAAGAGGGCAAAGCCCGCATGGTCGACGTCTCCGACAAGGCGGAGACCGAACGGGTCGCGACCGCCAAAGGCTCGGTCATCATGCAGCCCTCGACCCTGGCCCTCATCAAGGAAGGCGGCGTGAAGAAAGGCGATGTGCTCTCCGTCGCGCGCCTCGCCGGCATCATGGGCGCCAAGCGCACGCCGGACCTGATCCCCTTGTGCCACCCGCTCGCGCTCACATCCGTGGAGGTCGATTTGATCCTGGACGAGGCGCGCAATGCCGTCGACATCACCGCCACCTGCAAGCTGACGGGCAAGACCGGGGTGGAGATGGAAGCCCTGACGGCGGTCTCGGTCGCCGCGCTCACGGTCTACGATATGTGCAAGGCGGTGGACAAAGGAATGCAGATCGTGGACATCCGCCTCACGCACAAGAGCGGCGGCAAGTCCGGCCCGTACCAAGGCGGTTAGGTGCGGGCATGCCGAGCATTGTCATGCAGGAACGCACAGACAGGCCGAAGCGCACGGTGAGCCCCTCCCCCCCTTGTGGGGGAAGGGTTTCTCGATTGGTGTCGTAGATGCTGTCCGTCGAAGAAGCCATCCAGCGCATCGAGCGCGCCTTCTCGGCCTTGGGGCCTGAGATGATTTCGCTCGACCAGGCGCTTGGCCGGGTGTTGGCGGAGCCGCTGGATGCGCGGCTGACCCAGCCGCCCACCGACGTGTCCGCAATGGACGGCTATGCCGTGCGCTCCGCCGATGTCGAGACCTTGCCGGCCAGGCTCAAGATCGTGCAGCGCATCGCCGCCGGCCAGCCGCCGAGCGGCTCGATCGGCCAAGGCGAAGCAGCGCGCATCTTCACCGGCGCGCAGGTGCCGCCCGGCGCCGACGCCATCGTGATCCAGGAGAATTGCGACGAGGCCGACGATCACGTCACGGTGCGCGAAGGCAAGCGCAACCCTGGCCAGCACATCCGCAAAGGCGGTCTCGATTTCCGCGCCGGCGACATCGCCATTCATTCCGGCCGCCGCCTGACCGCGCGCGACATCGGCCTCGCCGCAGCCATGAACCGGCCATGGCTGAAGGTGACGCGCCGGCCGCGCATCGCCCTGCTCTCGACCGGTGACGAGCTGGTCAATCCCGGCGATCCAGTCGGGCCGGCCCAGATCATCGGCAGCAACGGCATCGGCCTTGCCGCGCTGGTGCGCGCGTTCGGCGGCGAGCCGGTCAATCTCGGCATCGCCCGCGACACGCTCGAGGATCTCGACCGCGCGATCGAAGCAGCCCTCGGCTTCGATGTGCTGGTGACCACCGGCGGCGCATCGGTCGGCGAGCACGACCTGGTGCAGACTGCCTTGACCAACCGCGGCATGCAGCTCGATTTCTGGAAAATCGCCATGCGCCCCGGCAAGCCGCTGATGTTCGGCACGCTCGGTGCGCTCAAGGTGCTGGGCCTGCCCGGCAATCCGGTCTCCACCATCGTGACCGCGCTGCTGTTCCTGCGGCCCGCGATCGACCGCATGACGGGCCTCAGCGGCGTCGACCCCGCCCGCCATGTCGCGCTGCTGGGCAAGGACATGCCCGCCAACGACACGCGCCAGGACTATGTCCGCGCGCGCCTCGTCACCAACGCGGAAGGCCAGAAGGTGGCGACACCGTTCTCGCCGCAGGACAGCTCCATGCTGTCTTTGATCGCCCGCGCCGATTGCCTCATCGTCCGCAAGCCGCACGCGCCGGAAGCGAAGGCGGGCGACACGGTCGACATTCTCCCGCTCAGCGGCGGATGTTTGTCCGTCTAGCTGGCGGCGGGCAGGCTTGGTTTATTGGTTGCTTGCCAGGTACGGCGCGATCACCGCTTCCTGAACCTGCTGAATAGCCGCCTCGTCGCACTTGGATTGAAGATCGCTCGCGCCCGAAGCGACAAACAAAGTCATCGGGGCAGTCGACAAGGCGTTTGTGAGCGTCGCCGTGACGGTCTTCGGATCGAACTCCTGCCGCGTGAACTCAACGCTCACCGCCCCCGCCACGGCGTTTCGCGCATCGTCGACCGGCACTCGGGCGAGGTCGATCCGCACCCACGCGTTCAGTACCTCTCCAAGGGAGATGTTGGGCGGCGGGCTGGCGAACTGGCTGATGTCGAATACGATCAGGTTCCGTCCAGCCGTTGTCACCTCACTGTTCACATGATGGACAATCCGCTGCTTGAGCGCGGCGATGTCGAGCGACGCGCTCAAGTCCCGGTCGCCGGTGACCACAATCACGCTGATCACCAGCACTTTTGTGTCCGCGACCAGCCTGTCGTTCGAAGTCGCCCAAGCCTGTCGCTGGAGAGCCAGCGACACCGCTCCCAAGAGCAAAGGAACAGACGTCGTTTCATGTCACGCCCCCCGGATGAACCTCTCCTCGTTATAGATAGACCGTGCGGTCGTCCACGGGGGTACGGCGGCGGGCCGGCTTCCGCCGCACCCCTTGCCTGAAAAAGCGGCGGCAAATGCCTCGTAAGGCTGAAAAAAGCGGCGTCGGCGGGGCAAAGGTTCGGCCTTGCCTGTCTAGCCTCCGGTGCGGCAGACTGCGCGCCGCTGCGCGGGTTAGAACGCAGGCTGAAGCGGGGCGGGCAAGATGAGCGTATGGCGCGGCTTGGTGCGCCGGCCGTTGGCGATGGCGGGCTTGCTGGTTGCCGTCGCCTTCGTGGTGGTGGCCGTCGCGGCCCCTCTGATCGCCCCCTATTCCCCGCAGGAGCAGTTCTTCGACGGCCTCACCCTCGAAGGCTCGCCGCTGCCGCCCAACGAACGCTTCTGGCTCGGCACCGACCTGCTCGGCCGCGATCTGTTCTCGCGCATGGTCTATGGCACGCGTACCTCGCTCCTGGTCGGCCTGGTCGCGAATGGCATCGCCCTGCTGACCGGAACGCTGATCGGCCTTACCGCCGGCTTCATGCGTGGCGTGGTCGGCAGCATCCTGATGCGCGCGACCGACCTGATCATGGCGTTTCCGGCCCTGATCCTCGCCATCACGATCGCCGCCCTGCTTGGCCCTAGCCTGAAGCTCGTCATCTACGTGATCGCACTGGTCAATACCGGCCCGGTCGCGCGCGTGGTCTATGCCGAAACGACGTCGCTGGCCGAGCGCGAGTTCATCGCAGCCGAGCGGGCCATCGGCGCGGACACCGGCCGCATCCTGTTTCGACACATCCTGCCGCACCTGCTGCCCATCATCATCGTCTGGGGCACGCTCGGCATCTCGACCACCGTGCTGTTCGAGGCGGTACTGTCCTACCTCGGTGTCGGCGTTCAGCCGCCCGCGCCGAGTTGGGGCAACATCGTTTATGACGGGCAATCCTACTTCCAGTCCGCACCGTGGCTGGTGTTCTTCCCCGGCTTCGCGGTTGCGCTGCTGGCCTTATCGGTGAATCTGGTCGGTGATGCGTTGCGCGACCTGCTCGACCCGACCCTGAGAGGGCGGCACTGATGCCAGCCTATATCGCCCGCCGCTTGCTGCAGGCCGCCTTGATCCTGCTCGGTGTGGCGGCCATCACCTATCTGCTGCTCTATATGCTGCCTGCCGATCCGGCGCGCATGGTCGCGGGACGTACCGCCACCAAGGACCAGGTCGAGTTGGTGCGCATGCAGCTCGGCCTCAACCTGCCGGTCTGGGAGCAGTTCGGGAATTATCTGTGGAGGTTGTTGCAAGGCGATCTCGGCCGCTCCTATCTGCAACGTACGCAGGTGACGGAGCTGCTGGCGGGGCGCTTGCCGGCTTCCTTGCTCTTGATGGTTGGCGCGATCTTTTGCGAACTGGCAATCGGGATTACGCTCGGCACCATCGCCGGCCTGCGCCGTGGCGCCGCGGCCGATCAGGCCCTAATGGTGGCGGCGCTGGTCTTCGTCTCCATGCCGCAATTCGTGATCGCGCTTAGCCTGCTCTATGTCTTTGCCTACTGGCTGGGCTGGTTCTCGATCGGCGGCTATGGCGAGTTCCAGCACCTCGTCCTCCCGTCCGTCACGCTTGGGCTGCTGGGCGGCGGCTGGTATGCCCGCGTCGCCCGTTCCAGCGTCATCGAGGTGCTGCGTCAGGATTTTATCCGGACGGCGCGCGCCAAAGGGCTCAGCCGCTGGCGGATTGTCTCGGTACACATCCTGCCCAATGCAGTCCTGCCCATCATCGCCATGGTCGGCATCGACATCGGCTACTTCATGGGCAGCATCGTGGTGGTGGAATCCGTGTTCGGGTGGCCCGGTATCGGACAATTGACCTGGCAGGCCATCCAGCAAATCGACATACCGATCATCATGGGAGTAACCTTGCTGTCTGCCTGCGCGATCGTTCTGGGGAACCTGCTGGCCGACCTGGTGGCGCCCCTGATCGATCCCAGGATCAAGCTGCGATAACGCCACATAAACCTTGCCTAACGGGGAGACTTACGCATGAAACGCCTGCTCGCATCCGTCTCGCTCGCCGCCATGATGATCGCGGCGGCCCCTGCCCTCACGCCGGCCATGGCCGACGTGAAGCAGGGCGGCGAAATGACCGTCACCTTCAAGGATGATCTCATCACCCTCGATCCCGCGATCGGCTACGACTGGAAGAACTGGTCGGTGATCAAGAGCGTGTTCGACGGGCTGATGGATTACAAGCCCGGCACCACGGAGCTCATTCCTGACCTGGCCGAGAGCTACAGCGTGTCGGATGACGGCCTCACCTACACCTTCAAGCTGCGCCATGGCGTGAAGTTCCACAACGGGCGCGAGATGACGGCGGCCGACGTCAAATATTCACTGGAGCGCACCTGCAATCCGGCGACGCAATCGCCCGGCGCCGGCTATTACGGCGCGCTTGAAGGGTTCGACGATTTCCAGGCCGGCAAGGCGAAGGAGCTGTCCGGGGTGCAGACGCCGGACGACTATACGGTGACGATCAAGCTGAGCCGGCCGGATTCCACGCTGCTGCATCTGATGGCTCTCAACTTCTCGTTCGTCGTGCCGAAGGAGGTGGTCGAGGCCGAGGGCCAGGATTTCGGCCACAAGCCGGTCGGCACTGGTGGGTTCAAGGTGACGGAATGGACCAGCGGCCAGTCGATCGCGCTGGAACGCAACAAGGACTACTACAAGGCGGGCGAGCCGCACCTCGACAAGATCACGTTCCAGATCGGGCAGGAGCCGGTGGTCAACCTGCTGCGCCTGCAGAAGGGCGAGATCGACATTCCCGGCGACGGCATTCCGCCGGCCAAGTTCACCGAGGTGATGAACGATGCGAAATGGAACAAGCTGGTCATCGTCGCCGACCAGCTCCAGACCGGCTACGTCACGATGAACGTCAACATCAAGCCGTTCGACAATGTCGCCGTGCGCCAGGCGGTCAACATGGCGATCAACAAGGATCGCATCGTCCAGGTCATCAACAACCGCGCGGTGCCGGCCAATCAGCCGCTGCCGCCCTCCATGCCCGGCTACGACCAGGGCTTCAAGGGCTATGCCTATGACGTCGACGGCGCCAAGGCGAAGCTGAAGGAGGCCGGCCTCGCTGACGGGTTCGAGACCGACCTCTACGTCGCCAACACCGATCCGCAGCCGCGCATCGCCCAAGCGATCCAGCAGGACCTCGCCGCCATCGGCATCAAGGCCAATATCAAGGCGCTCGACCAGGGCAACGTCATCGCCGCCGGCGGCAAGAAGGACGGCGCGCCGATGATCTGGTCCGGCGGCATGGCGTGGATCGCCGACTTCCCCGATCCCAGCAACTTCTACACCGTGATCCTGGGCTGCGGCGGTGCGGTCGAAGGCGGCTGGAACTGGGCATGGTACTGCAACAAGGACCTGGACAAGCGCGCCGATGAGGCCAACGCCATGACCAACCCGGCCGACGCCGACAAGCGCGCGGCGGCCTGGGGCAAGATCTTCACCGATTTGATGACGGACGCGCCCTGGGCGCCGGTCTTCAACGAGAAGGCCTACGTCATCCACTCGGCGCGGATCGCCGGACCGGAAGGCATCTTCGCCGATCCGATCCACATCCCGGTCAATTACGACGCGGTCTACGCAACCGACGCGCAGTGATAGATAGCGGGCAGGATGTCGGCCTCGATCAGGTATCCTGCCCGCCAACAACCAAGAAACAGGGAGATCTGTATGTCTCGCTATCTGCTCGGGCTGGCCGTTGCCGGCATGGCGCTCACATCATTCGCGTTCGAACCGTCGGCCCTGGCGGCCGATCCGAAGCGCGGCGGAGAGATCACCATCCTCTACAAGGATGATTTCGATTCGATGGATCCGGCGATCGGCTACACGGTGCAAAGCTGGACCCCGATCAAGGCGGTGTTCGACGGGCTGATGGATTACAAGCCGGGCACCAGCGAACTGGTGCCCGACCTGGCCGAGAGCTTCGACATATCTGATGACGGCAAGACCTACATCTTCCATCTGCGCAAGGGCGTGA
>DASYRS010000427.1:0-2553 GCA_036004205.1 Dongiaceae bacterium | reverse complement strand
GGCCACGTCGGCGTGGCGCATCAGGGATTCGCCGACCAGGAACACCGAGGCGCCGACCCGGTGCAGCCGCTCGAGATCGGCGGTCGCATGGAGCCCGCTTTCGGCCACCAGCATCCGGTCCTTCGGCACCATCCGCGCGAGCGTTTCCGTAACTGCAAGATCGACCTGCAAGGTCTTGAGATTGCGGTTATTCACGCCAAGGAGCTTGGAGCCGAGGTGGAGCGCGCGTTCCATCTCCGCGGAATCGTGGACCTCGACCAGCACGTCCATGCCGAGATCGAAAGCGAGGGATTCCAGCTCCGCCGCCTCGGCATCCTCAAGCGCGGCCATGATGAGGAGGATGCAATCGGCACCGATCGCGCGCGCCTCGAACACCTGATAGGGGTCGAGCATGAAATCCTTACGCAACGCGGGCAGCCTTGCCGCGTTGCGAGCCTGGTCCAGGAACGCATCCTCGCCCTGGAAGTACGGCTTGTCGGTCAAGACCGAGAGGCAGGTCGCGCCGCCCGCCTCATAGGCGCGGGCGAGGGCGGGCGGATCGAAGTCGGCGCGGATCAGGCCCTTGGAGGGCGACGCACGCTTGATCTCCGCGATCAGGCCGAAGCGCCCGGAGCGGACCACGCGCTCCAGCCGGGCGCGGAAGCCGCGCGGCGGATCGCTGCGGTTGCGCGCTTCGGCGGCAGCTCGAACCTCCGAGAAAGGATGCGCCAGCTGGCGCTCGGCGATGTGCTGGCGCTTGTCGGCGCAGATCTTGGCGAGGACGTCGGTCAATTCAACGCTCCGGCGCCTTGGCCTCGTTGGTGACCCGGATCAGGTCCTCCAGCACCTTGCGCGCCTTGGCGAAGTCGATCGCCTCGGCCGCCATCGCGACGCCCTGCTTCATATCCTTCGCCGCGTCCGCCACCACCAGCGCCGCGGCGGCATTCAGGAGCACGATGTCGCGATAGGGCCCGACCGCGCCGTCGAACAGCTCGCGGATCGCCTGGGCATTCTGGATGGGGTCGCCGCCCTGCAGCTCCGCGGCGGTCGCGATCCGGATGCCGTAATCGGTTGGCGAAATCTCGAAGCGGCGGATATTGCCGTTCTTCAACTCGCAGACATGGGTGACGGTGGTGGTCGTGATCTCATCCAAGCCATCGCCGCCATGCACGACCCACGCATGCTCGGTGCCCAGGTTCTTCAGCACCTGCGCGATCGGCTCCATCCATTGCTCGGCGAACACGCCCAGCAACTGGCGCTTCACGCCGGCGGGGTTCGAGAGCGGGCCCATGATGTTGAAGATGGTGCGGGTGCCAAGCTCCACGCGCGACGGGCCGACGTGGCGCATGGCGCTGTGGTGCTTCTGCGCCCACATGAAAGTGGTGCCGACCTCGACCAAGGCGCGCTGGATGGTCTCGATATCGGCGTCGATATTGACGCCGAGGGCCGCCAGCACGTCGGCCGCGCCGCTCTTGGACGAGGCCGCGCGGTTGCCGTGCTTGGCGACCGGCACGTTGCAGGCGGCGCACACGAACGCGACGGCGGTCGAGATGTTCAAGGTTCCGGCCTGATCGCCGCCGGTGCCGCACACGTCGATCGCGTCGGGCAGGGCGGAGACGCGCAGCATCTTCTCGCGCATCACGGTGACGGCGCCGGTGATCTCGTCGATCGTTTCGCCGCGCACCCGCATCGCCATCAACAGGCCGCCGATCTGGCTCGGCGTCGCTTCGCCCGACATCATGATGCCGAATGCCAGCTCTGCCTGGGCGCGGGTCAGCGGCCGTCCTTGCGCGGCGAGGCCGATGAAGCCCTTGAGGTCGGTGATGGGCGGGGAGGGCATGGGCGCGGGCAAGGGAGCGCTCATTGCAGCACGCGCGCACCGGAAAGATTGCAGCCGGCCCCGCGCAGGAAGTTCGCGAGCAGCTTGTGGCCGTGCTCGGTCGCGATGCTTTCGGGATGGAACTGCACGCCGGCCAGCGGCAACGTCTTGTGCTGCAGGCCCATGACGATGCCGTCCTCGGTCTCCGCCGTGATGTCGAGCTCGGCGGGCCAGGTATCGCGCGCGACGGTCAGCGAGTGATAGCGCGTCGCCTCGAAGTCGTTGGGCAGGCCGTGGAACACGCTTCTGTCGGTGTGCTTGATGCGGCTGATCTTGCCGTGCATGGGCTTGGGCGCGCGCACCACCTTGCCGCCAAAGGCCTGGCCGATGGCCTGATGGCCGAGGCAGACGCCGAGCAGGGGGATCTTCGCCTTGGCGGCGGCCTTCACCAGGTCAAGGCAGATGCCGGCCTTGTCGGGATCGCACGGGCCGGGCGACAGGATGATGCCCTGCGGATGCTTCGCCAGCACCTCATCGACGCTGATCTTGTCGTTGCGGTGGACTTCGATCTCCGCCCCCAACTCTCCCAAATAATGGTAGAGGTTGTAGGTGAAGGAGTCGTAGTTATCGATCAGGATGAACATGGTCGCGCAACACCGGTTCCCGGAAAGCGATTTTCAAGTCGGCCGCGAGTGTAACCGGGCGGAGATAGGGCAAGCAAGTTTTGGGCAAACTACCCCTGAGCTGACCCCCCT
>DASYRS010000426.1:0-3634 GCA_036004205.1 Dongiaceae bacterium | reverse complement strand
GGAATTGGATAGGCTTGTTGCGGAGATCGAAAAGTCCGGCGGCGAGGCCATTGCCTGCGCCGGCGATGTCAAGGACGAGGCTCTGCACGTCTGGCTCGTCCAGACCGCCCTCAAGGATTTCGGCGGGCTCGACATCGCCTTCAACAATGCCGGCACGCTGGGCGAGATGGGGCCGACGCCGCAGATTTCGCTCGGCGGCTGGAACGACGCGCTCGAAACCAATCTCACCAGCGCCTTCCTGGCCGCCAAATATCAGATCCCGCTCATGCTGGATCGTGGCGGCGGCTCGCTCATTTTCACCTCGACCTTCGTCGGCCACACCGCGGGCATGCCCGGCGTCGCGTCCTATGCCGCGAGCAAGGCCGGCTTGATCGGCCTCACGCAAGCGCTCGCGGCCGAGTTCGGCCCCAAAGGCATCCGCGTGAACGCCGTCCTGCCGGGCGGCACCGACACGCCGATGGCCCAGGCCATGATCGGCACGCCGGAAGGCCGCCGCTTCGTCGAAGGCATGCACGCTTTGAAGCGCATCGCGACGCCGGAGGAGATCGCGAAATCCGTGCTGTATCTGGCGTCCGATGCATCCAGCTTCACCACCGGCACCGCCATGCTGGTCGATGGCGGCGTCTCGATCAATCGGACGTGAGCGAAAACGCCATCTGCTTGCCGCGCTTGTCGTAGGCCCGCGCCAATGCTGCATCCCGGTCGGCGAACAGGTCGACCGGCTCCTTCGCGAGATGCAGCAACCGTTGCTCGGTCTCCGCATGGGGTTCGATCCGCCCGTCGGCGAGGATGTGTTGTAGCTCGGTGCCGCGCTGAGCCAAGGCGCGGCCGACCAGCAAAGTGCGGTGGCACTCCAGCGGATCCTTCTCCGCGCACATCAGCGCGATGCGCTTGCCGTGCGAGTCCGCGATCAATGCGCGGATCGCCTCCTGGAACGCCGGAGTCGCGGCGATGCGCGGATAGCTGACCTTGCCGTCCTGGTAGCAATCCGGGTCCTTCGGCCGCGCGCCCAGCGCCTCGCCCAGGAACCAATATTCGATACCCGCGTCCTTGAGCGAGGCCGTCAGCGCCTTCTGGCTGAATTGCGGGTTGCGGCGGGAGAACGGCGTCGAACGCACATCGGCCAGGCAATCGATCCCGGCGCCCTGCAGCAGATCGATGAACCGCCGGGCGGAATGGTTGGAGTGTCCGATGGTGTAGATCGCCGCGCTCACATCACCGCTCCCGCGCCCAAGGCCCTTCGAGGATCAGGAACAGGCCGAGCAGGCCGTCGATCGCCGCGCCATCTTCCGACAAGGGAAACAGATAGCGCAGGCTGGGGTTCGGCTGCTCATATTTCAGGCTCTTGAACATGTATTGCTGCCTGACCGGCTGCCGCAGCTTCACCGCCTCTTCGTAATAGGGCGCGATCCGTTCTCCCAGGCTGCGTTCCAGCACCTCGTCGAGATACTTGCCGGTCCAGCTCGCGCCGGTCGCGTGGCTGATGCGGTCGCCGACCAGGCGGTAGAAGAACCGCATCGTGGTCCCGCCCGCCCCGTCCGGATGCTGCTCCACCGACACCAGGAACAGGCGCGGAAAGGCACTGCGCGGCAGTTCTTCGGGACGGATGTCGGATCGCCGCGGGTAGGGCCGGTCGCCCTTGATGCCGGCGAGATAGCTGCTGAGCGCCCGCACTTCCGGCACCGGATCGTCGGGGAAGCCGTACGGTTCCGTTGACGAGGGCATCCCGCCTTCCCCTCATGGGTCGTCCGCAGCCCACTTACTATAGCGCAACGCGGCGGTCGCGTCAGGCCCAGTCGAGGATCACCTTGCCCGACTGGCCGGAGAGCATGATCTCGAATCCCGTCTTGAAATCGCCGACCGGGAAGCGATGGGTCAGGATCGGCGACAGATCGAGGCCCGACTGCAGCATGGCGATCATCTTGTACCAGGTCTCGAACATCTCGCGGCCATAGATGCCCTTGATCTCCAGCCCCTTGAAGATCACCTGGTTCCAGTCGATAGCGGTGTTGGCGGGCGGGATGCCGAGCAGGGCGATCTTGCCGCCGTGATTCATGTGCTCTAGCATCTGCGAAAAGGCGGTCGGCACGCCGGACATTTCAAGCCCCACGTCGAAGCCTTCGACCATGCCGAGCTCGTTCATCACGTCTTTCAGCGTGTCCTTGGCGATATTGACCGCGCGGCTCGCGCCCATCTTGCGCGCGAGGTCGAGGCGGTAGTCGTTGACGTCGGTGATGACGATGTGGCGCGCGCCGACATGACGGCAGATCGCCGCCGCCATGATGCCGATCGGGCCGGCGCCGGTGATCAGCACATCCTCGCCCACCAGGTTGAAGCTGAGCGCGGTGTGGGTGGCGTTGCCGAACGGATCGAGAATCGACGCCATCTCATCGCTGATGCCGTCCGGAATCTTGAAGGCGTTGACCGCCGGGATAGCCAGATACTCGGCGAACGCGCCTTCGCGGTTGACGCCGACACCGACCGTGTTGCGGCACAGATGCCGGCGCCCGGCACGGCAATTGCGGCAATGGCCGCAGGTGATGTGGCCTTCGCCGGAGACCCGGTCGCCGATCTCGAATCCGCGCACCTCGGTCCCCATGTCGACCACTTCGCCGACATATTCGTGGCCGACCTGCATAGGCACGGGGATGGTCTTCTGCGCCCATTCGTCCCATTTCCAGATGTGGCAATCGGTGCCGCAGATCGCGGTCTTCCTGATCTTGATCAGCACGTCGTTGTGGCCGACCTCCGGCTTCTTCACCTCGGTCAGCGTCAGGCCTGGAGCGCGCTCCAGCTTGGCGAGGGCTCGCATGTCAGATTGCCTCTTTCTTCTTCTTGCCGATGGCGCCCAGCGCCAGGCCGACCTTGGCGAAGGCTTCTGCCGCCTTGTTGATATGCTCGTCGGTATGGGCGGCGCTCATCTGGGTGCGGATGCGCGCCTGGCCTTTCGGCACCACCGGGAAGGAGAAGCCGATCACATAGATCCCTTCCTCCAGCAGCGCATTCGCCATCCTGGTCGCCAGCGCCGCGTCGCCCAGCATCACCGGGATGATGGGATGGTCGCCTGGCACCAGGTCGAAGCCGAGGACGGCCATCTTTTTCCGGAAGTTGCGGCCGTTGGCGATGACCTGCTTGCGCCGCTGGGCGCCGTCCTCGGTCCGCAGCAATTTCAGCACCGCCAGCGAGGCCGTGACGATGCTGGGCGCCAGCGCGTTGGAAAAGAGATAGGGCCGCGAGCGTTGCCGCAGCAGCTCCACCACCTGGGACCTGGCCGCGACATAGCCGCCGCTGGCGCCGCCCAGCGCCTTGCCCAGGGTGCCGGTCAGGATGTCGATGCGGCCCTCGACCCCGCAATATTCCGGCGTGCCCCGGCCGCGCTCGCCGACGAAGCCGACCGCGTGGCTGTCATCCACCATCACCAGCGCATCGTAGCGGTCGGCCAGGTCGCAGATTGCCTTCAGGTTGGCGATGATGCCGTCCATCGAGAAGACGCCGTCGGTCGCGACGAGGATCGTCTCCGCGCCGTCCTCGCGGGCCTTCACGAGCTGCGCGCGAAGGTCGCTCATGTCGTTGTTCGCGTACCGGTAGCGCTTCGCTTTGCAGAGCCGCACGCCGTCGATGATCGACGCGTGGT
>DASYRS010000425.1:0-11407 GCA_036004205.1 Dongiaceae bacterium | reverse complement strand
CCTTCGGCAATGCCTGGCATTCGGATTTCAGCTTCCTCGAGGAGCCGCCGCTGGGCTCCGTGCTCTATGCGCGCGAGGTGCCGGATCATGGCGGCGACACTTTGTTCGCCAACATGTACAGCGCCTATGACGCGCTGTCGGAGGGCATGCGGCGGATGCTGGGCGGTCTCAACGCGATGCATTCCGGGCGGCCCTATGGTGTCGGCGGCGTAGCTCCCGATCTCAAGGTCTCGCGCTCCATCGGCATCGAGCGCAACCAGCCGGAGGCCGACCGCGAGGTGGCGCATCCGGTCGTGCGCGTGCATCCGGCGACGGGCCGCAAGGCGCTGTTCGTCAACTCGATCTACACCACGCGGTTCGAGGGCATGACCGAGGCGGAAAGCCGGCCGTTGCTCGAGTTCCTGTACGCCCACGCTATCCGGCCCGAATTCACCTGCCGTCTGCGCTGGCGCACCAACGACCTGGCGATCTGGGACAATCGCTGCGCCATGCACTACGCCGTCAACGATTATGACGGCGCCCGCCGGCTCATGCATCGCACGACCATCAAGGGCGAGCGGCCCGTCTCCGCCCGCGGCAAGAACTCCTAGAGCCAGGAGACGGTCCTGCGGCGGTCTGCGAATTACTCGCGCATCCACTGCTCGCGCAGCTTCTCGCCAATGAGGCAGTCGATGCGCTCTCCGCTCGCCGTCGCAACGGCGGGGATCACCTGTGGCTCGCGGCCGGCGATCTCGAGCACAAGCTTGCGGCGGATCGCTTCGGCGAACTCATTGGCGGACTGCACCACGACCAGGAAGGCGCCGAACCCGCCGATGACGCAATCCTCGTAATAGACGTCGAGATTGGGGATCGAGGCGAAGCCCCCCGCCCGCTTGATCATGATCGGCAGGCCGTTGATGGTGATTCCGGCGCGAACCACCGGCTCGCGCGCCATCTCGATGGGGATGCCCATGTTGTTGGGGCCGTCGCCCGAGACATCGATCACGCGGCGCTTGGCCTCGTAGCCGTTATGGTCGAATTGCGGGGCGACGAATGCGAGCCCGCTCGAGATCGAGGTGCCACGAAATTGCTGGATCGGCGCCTGCGCGAGCTCCGCGGCGAAGGCCCTGGCGGATGCCGGGCCATCGATCACGCGCCAGTTCATCACCTTGTATTGCGTGGCCGGTCCCGCCCACTCGACATAGGAGAGCGCGATCTTGACATGGCGCCCCTGGGTGATGGCGGCGACCACCTCGGGATGGGTGAGCGCCGCGACGTAGCCGTCGCGCTGGAGCTTCTGTTCGTCGATATCCATCGAGCGCGACACATCGACGGCAAGGACGAGCTCGAGATCGACCGGCGTGTCGGCCGCGCGGGCGAAGGGGGGCGCTGCCATCCAGAGAACGGCCGCAAGGACAAGAGCGAACGCGCTTCCCCGCATGGCAATGCCTCCCTGCCGGTCACCGCAAGTTCCCTCCGTTCATACAAGCATTCTCCGTCCCTCGCACTCAAGCGTCCCGCCAGTCGAACTGGAGCGGAGCGTCGCGGAATGCGAATCGCTCCAGGTGGCGCACGACCGCGCCCTTCAGCCCCTCCAATTGTCCGTCGGCGCTGGCTTCCAGCCGGCACTCCAGGCTGTCCGCATGGGCCTGCAACGTCAGCGTGGCATCGCCCGGCCAGTCCGCACCCCGCGCATTGCGCGGGAAGACGACCGTGCCTGCTTCGGGCGTGAACTCGACGGTCAGATTGTGGCTCCAATGCTTGCAAAGCTGCTGGAGGTAGCGGCTGCCCTTGGTCGTCGGCACGCGTGCCGTACTCTGGAACATCGTCATTATCCTTTCATTCTCCGGGGCGGCGATCCCGTGCCGCCTCCGCAACATCTCAAGTCGCGTCGTTCTCATGGCCTCTCCGTATGCCGCTCCTCATGGATGGTGGCGTCTGCCACTTGACATCCACAATAGAAGATATATCTTACGATATGTCAAGTGACACAAGCGAAAGACATATAAATGAGTTTTTACCAAGACGAACAAGATGATAGAGGCGGCTGGCGTTTCATGGGCCGCCATGGCGGCCGGGGCGGACATCGCCATGGCGGCTTCTTCGGGCGGCACGGCCGCGGCGGCGGCGGCGATTTCCGGATGGGCCGCAAGCTCGGCGCCGGCGATCTGCAGCTTCTGCTGCTGCGCCTGCTCCAGGAAAATCCGCGCCACGGCTATGAGCTGATCAAGGACCTGGAGCAGCGCACCAGCGGCTTCTACAGCCCGAGCCCCGGCGTGATCTATCCCGCCCTCACCTATCTCGAAGAGATCGGCTTCGCCTCGGTCGAGGCGGAGGGCAACAAGAAGCTCTACCGCATCACCGAGACCGGCGCGGCCTTCCTGACGGAGAACCAAGCGGCTGCGGAGGCGATGCTGAACGAGCTGGTCGAAATCGGCCACCGCTTCGCGCGCGCGCAAAAGGCGATGAGCGAAGAGGACAGCGCGGCAAGCGATGCCGACGATGAATCCGAACTCGGCACCTGGCCGCTAGGCGAGCGACGCTTCGGCCGCGGGCGCCGCCGGCACGAGATCGTCGAACTGCTGCAGGCGCGTCACGACTTGAAGCGCGCGCTGGTCGAGACCATGGGCGCTTCGCCGGAGGATCACAAGCGGATCGCGGACATCCTGCGCCGCGCCGCCGCCGAGATCCGTGGCCAGAAATCGTGAGAATGGCGGCGCGAAAGTGACGCCTATCCGCCGATCATGCGCGGCAGCAGGAAGACCTCGCTATCCTTGCTGAGCTTCTCCTGCCAGCCGTCGCGGAAGATGATTCCGTCGATCGCGACCGAGACCCCGCGCGCGAGCTGCGGCTTCAAGCCCGGATAGGTTTCGCCGAGACGGTCCAGCAGCTCGCGCACAGTGGCGGCGTCGATCTCGAGCTCCGCTATGCCGCCGGTATGGGGCTTCAACGAGCCCCACACCACAACTTTCGCCATCGGGTTATCACCCCGCTTTTGCCTCCAGCGCCGCCAGGATCTTCGGCGGCGACATCGGCAGACTGGTGAGGCGCACGCCCGAGGCCGCCGACACCGCGTTGGCGATGGCGGCCAGCGGCGGGACGATCGAGGTCTCGCCGACACCGCGCACGCCATAGGGATGGCCCGGATTGGGAATCTCCAGGATCACCGTGTCGATCATCGGCAAATCGGAGCAGACCGGGATGCGGTAATCGAGGAAGCCGGCATTCTGCAGCCGGCCGTCCTTGCCATAGATGTATTCCTCGTTCAGTGCCCAGCCGATGCCCTGCACCGCGCCGCCCTGGAACTGGCCCTCGACGTAGCTGGGATGCACCGCCTTGCCGGCATCCTGCAGCACGGTATAGCGCACGATCCTGGTGAATCCGGTCTCCGGGTCCACCTCGGCATCGCAGATATGCGTGGCGAAGCTGACGCCGGCGCCGTCGGCGCTGTATTCGTGGTGCCCTGCGATCGGGCCGCCGGTCGCGCCGGCTTGGGCCACGATCTCCGCCAGCGACATCGGCGGGAAATTGCCGGCGTTGGCGCCGGCCGGCTTGGCATGGCCCTTCTCCCAGGTCACCGCCTCCGCCGGGATGCCCCAGATCTGCGCGGCGCGCGCCGTCAGCTTCTTGATCGCGTCGCGCGCGGCGAGGATGG
Source organism: Dongiaceae bacterium (assembly GCA_036004205.1). Taxonomy (GTDB): domain Bacteria; phylum Pseudomonadota; class Alphaproteobacteria; order Dongiales; family Dongiaceae; genus Dongia_A. The sequence continues at coordinate 7,773 of DASYRS010000425.1, read as the reverse complement.
TCGCCATGCCGGTCGCGAACGTGGTGCGGCTGCCGTCGGTCACGTCGTTGTAGCCGAGCGAGCTGGTGTCGGCGACGACCGCGCGGACCTTGTCATAGGGGATGCCCAGTTCCTCCGCCGCCATCAGGCACATCGAGGCGCGCGACCCGCCGATGTCCGGCGTTCCCACCGACAGCGCGGCCGTGCCGTCGTTGTTGAGATTGAGCGAGACGCAGGTCTGGCCGCCGAAATTGAACCAGAAGCCGCAGGCCATGCCGCGCCCCTGGTTGGGCCCGAGCGGCGCCTTGAAATGCGGATGCTGCTTGGCTTTCTCCAGAGTCGGCAGCAGGCCGATCGGCCCATAGGTCGGGCCGTACGAGGCATGCGTGCCTTCGCGCGCCGCATTCTTGATGCGGAAGTCGATCGGCGCCAGCCCAAGCTTCTTCGCAAGCTCTTCGACGACGCTTTCGACGGCGAAGGCCGCCATCGGCGCGCCCGGCGCGCGATAGGCTGCCTGCTTCGGCCGGTTGGTGACGACGTCATAGCCGATCGCGCGCACGTTCTCGAGGTCGTAGCAGGCGAAGGCCGACATAGCGCCGAACTCCACCGGGGAGCCAGCAAACGCGCCGCCCTGGTAGCGCAAAGTCGCATCGGCCGCCGTGATCCGGCCGTCCTTGGTGACGCCGATCTTCACATCGACCGAGGTGCTCGCCGTCGGACCGGAGGCCTTAAAGACTTCCTCGCGGGTCATCACGACCTTGACCGGACGGTTGGCCTTGCGCGACAGGGCAAGCGCCACCGGCTCGATGAAGACCGTGGTCTTGCCGCCGAAGCCGCCGCCGATCTCCGACGCGGTGACGCGCAGCTTGGAGATGTCCATGCCGAGCAGCCGCGCGCAGGTATCGCGCACCATGAAATGGCCCTGGGTGCAGACCCACAATTCCGCCTGCCCGTCCGGCCCCGCATTGGCAAGGCAGGCATGGGGCTCGATATAGCCCTGGTGCGTCGCCTCGGTTTTGAAGGTACGCGCGACGACGATGTCGGCCTTCTTGAAGCCGGCCTCGACATCGCCATGGCCGAACTCGTAGCGGCGCACGATGTTGGACGGCTTCTTCGGCTTGGGTTCGACACCGTCGGTGAACACGGTGGCATGCAGCACCGGCGCGCCGGGTTTCATCGCCTCGTCGACGTCGGTCACATGCGGCAGGATTTCGTACTCGACCTTGATCAGCTTCAAGGCTTCACGAGCCGTCCGCGCGTCGACGGCGGCAACCGCTGCCACGGCATGGCCTTCATAGAGCGCCTTCTCGCGCGCCATGATGTTGTAGAGCACGTCGTAGAGCGCGGCATCGCCGTCGGTGTGATCGGGGAAGTCCGCACGCGTGACGATCGCCTTCACGCCGGCCAGTTTCTCGGCCTTGGACGTGTCGATCTTCTTGATGCGGGCATGGGCGTGCGGCGAGCGCAGGATGCGCCCGACCAGCATGCCCGGCGCGACGGCATCGGCGCCGAACTTGGCGCGGCCGGTCACCTTGTCGATGCCGTCGGGCCGCAACGGACGGGTGCCGACGACGGCGAAACTGCGCTTCGTATCGGGGCGTGAATCCAATGGCATGACTAAGCCCCCCTTGCTGAGCGGTGCATTTCTTCGGCGGTGTCCAGCACGGCCCGGACGATCTTGTCATAGCCGGTGCAGCGGCAAAGATTGCCGGCGAGGCCGAACCGCACTTCGGTCTCGGTCGGCTTCGGATTGTGCTCCAGCAACGCCTTGGCCGCGACCAGGATGCCGGGCGTACAGATGCCGCATTGCAGGGCAGCATGCTGCAGGAACTTGCGCTGCAAGGGGTGCAGCTCCTCGCCCTTGGCCATGCCCTCGATGGTGCCGATCTCCGCGCCATCGGCTTCCGCGCCAAGCACCAGGCAGGAGCAGGTCAACCGGCCGTCGAGCGTGACGCTGCAGGCGCCGCAATCGCCGGTGCTGCAGCCTTCCTTCGCGCCGGTCAGGCCGAGGCGGTTGCGCAGCACGTCCAGGAGCGTCTCGTCGGCGTCACAGACATATTCGACGACGTCTCCGTTGATCTTGGTTGTGACATGAATACCGGACATCTATTTGCCTCCTGCGCGCCTGCGCGCGATCTGTGCGGCGCGGCGTGCTAGGACGCCCGCGACCTTGATTCGGAATTCGCGCGTGCCGCGCTTGTCGTCGATCGGCTGGCAGGCCGCGGAGCAGGCCTTCGCCAGCCCGTCCAGCGCCGCCTTGTCCATCTTGGTGCCGATCAGGGCCTTGGCCGCTTCCGGCACCAGCAGCACCGTCGGCGCCACCGCGCCCAGCGAAACGCGCGCATCCGTGCAGACGCCCTTGGCATCCAGCGTCACGCTGACCGCGACCCCGACCACCGCGATATCCATCTCCGTGCGCGGGATGAACCGCAGATAGGCATCGCCGGAGCGCGCCGGGCGCTTGGGCAAGAGGATGCTCTCGACGATCTCGCCCTTCCTGAGCGAGGTGCGGCCCGGCGCGACCGGGACCTGCTCGACCGGAATGGTGCGCTTGGCCTTAGGGCCGACGATGACGGCCTTGGCGCCGGCTGCCACCAAAGCGGGCACGCTGTCGGCGGCCGGCGAGGCGTTGCACAGATTGCCGGTCATGGTGCAGCGGCCCTGGACCTGCTTGGAGCCGATCAGGTTCGCCGCCTCGACCACGCCCGGCCAGGCTTTCTGGAGCTTGGCATGTTCGCCCAGCTCCGCGCCGGTCACGGCGGCGCCGATCCTGAAGCCGGCGGCCGTGCTCTGGATCTCCCGCGTCGCGACGATCCGCTTGATGTCGACGATGAGGTCAGGCTCGATGAACCCGGTGCGCAGGCGTACCAGAAGATCGGTGCCACCAGCCAGGACAAAGGCCTTGCCCTTTTCCTTGGCCAGCAGCGCTGAGGCTTGTTTCATGGTGCTTGGGCGTTCGTATCTCACGGTAGCTCCTCTATGCCAGGCAGCGACTCCACCACGGCAATCCGCGTGGCGTCAACCTGCAGGATTTCGGAAGGATGACGCCATTTATAGGACTGCCGCACGACAGTGCAACGCCTTTCCGGACGCCGGAAGTGCGATAGTCCGAGGCGAAACCGTGCAACCGGTTTCGGCATGATAGAATAGAATCCCCAGGGCAGGCGGGGCTGGCGTCCGGTCAACGGGGACCATCAGCATAAGCTCGTTCTGGCGGAACATAGGGATAGTGCTGACATGGAGAATTCGCGGCCAACCCGCAGGCCACGGCGCATGCGGGAAAATCGCTCGACCGGCATGTCGCTGCTTGGCGCACCGCCCCTGCGCAACAATCTGAAACCGCTAGAGATCCTGAGCCAGGATCAGCTGATGGCAATCCATGAGGCCTCGCTCGATCTCCTGGAGCGGATCGGGATCGAGTTCATGGGGGCGGCAGCACGGCGGAAATTCCGCGAGGCCGGCGCCAGCGTGGATGATTCAACAGGCTTGGTTCGGATTCCGCGGGAATTGGTTCAGCAAGCCCTGAAGACGGCCCCCGCGACCTTTGTGCTCACTTCGCGGAACCCGGCGCGGCGCGTCCATGCCGGCGAGAACTTCATCTCCTTCGGCCTGGTCGCCGGCCCGCCCAATGTCCACGATTGCGTCGCCGGGCGCCGTTCCGGCAACTATAAGGATTACATCTCGCTCATCAAGCTGGCGCACAGCTTCGACATCATCCATTTCGTGGGCAACCAGCCGACGGCGCCGGTCGAGCTGCCGGCCAACACGCGGCATCTCGATTGCTATCTCGCCAACGTGACCTATTCCGATCGCGTTTTTCACTGCAGCGCGATCGGCCGCAACCGCGCGCTGGACGGGATCGACGTCATGGCGATCTCGCGCGGAAAGACCAGGGAGGAAGTCCTCAACGATCCCTGTGTGCTGACCATCATCTCGGTCAATTCGCCGCGGCGGTTCGACGAGGCCATGAGCGAGGGACTGATGGCCATGTCGGAACATGGCCAGGCGGTCGTGGTGACGCCGTTCACCCTGATGGGCGCGATGACGCCGGTCTCGCTGGCGGCCGCGCTGACCCAGCAGAATGCCGAGGCTTTGTCCGGCATCGTGCTGACCCAGCTGACGCGGCCGGGCGCGCCGGTGGTCTATGGCGCCTTCACCTCCAACGTCGACATGCGCAGCGGTGCGCCGGCCTTCGGCACGCCGGAGAATGCGCGCGCGACTCTGGCCGCGGGGCAGCTCGCGCGGCTCTACCGCCTGCCCTATCGCGCCAGCAACTCCAGCGCCAGCAACGCTGTCGACGCCCAGGCCGCCTATGAATCGCAGATGTCGATCTGGTCGGCGGTGATGGGCCACGCGAATTTCGTCTATCATGGCGCGGGCTGGATGGAAGGCGGCCTCACCGCCTCGTTCGAGAAGGTGATCCTCGATGTCGAGATGCTGCAGATGATGGCGATGACCATCGCGCCGGTCGACGTCAACGCCAAGGAGATCGCCGAAGGGCTCGATGCGATCGCCAAGGTGCCGACGGGCGGGCACTTCTTCGGCTCCGACCATACCTTGGCGCGCTACGAGACCGCCTTCTATCAGCCGCTGGTCTCCAACTGGCAGAACTACGAGAATTGGGAGATCGCCGGCCATCTCGACGCGACCCAGCGCGCGACAGCGATCTGGCAGAGTGTGCTGGAGAGCTACCAGCAGCCGGCGATGGACCCGGCGGTGCGCGAGGCGCTCGATGCCTTCGTGGCGCATCGCAAGGAAGAGCTGCGCCTGGTCGACCATTGAGCGTGGAGGTCAGGCGCAATGACCGTCGTTCTATCCTCGCGTGCCGATCTCAATCTCGACAATGCCTACCGGGTCGCCTGGCGCTACGAGAACGTCCGCCTGTCCGATACCGCGCTTCGGCGCATCGCGGACTGCCGCGAAACCTTCCTGCGCCTGATCGACAGCGAAGCGGCGCCGTCCATCTATGGCGTGACCACGGCGATGGGAGAGCTCGCCTCGCACCGTCTTGGGCAAAGCGAGCGCGACCGTCACGCCAGGCTGAAGCCGTTCGCCGCCGCGACCTCGTTCGGGAATCCCCTGCCCCAGCGCGTCGCGCGCGCGATCGTGTTCGCCCGCCTCGCCAATTTCATCGAAGGTCATGCGGCGACCAGCCGGCGCATCGCCGAGGCGGTCGCCGCCATGCTGGACGGCGGGACGCTGCCGGCGGTGCCCGGTTTCGGCCAGGGCGGCGCCGGTGAAATCCTGGCGCTCTATCCGCTGTTCGCCGAGCTCAGCCTGCGCTTCGATCTCGACGTCAAGGAACGCGGATCGCTGATCAACGGCTCGCCCTGCGCCGCCGGCCTGCTGGCTGATTCGGTGTTCGTCGCGCGGCGGCGCCTGGGCGTGGCGGAGCAGGCCCTGGCGCTTTCCATCGAGGCGTTCGGCGCGCCGCTCGAGCATTATGACGAGGCGCTCGACACGCTGTGGGGCGACGAGCACGAGGCCGCTTCCCTGCGCAATCTGCGCCGCTTGCTGCCGGCGACCGCGCAAGGCCGCCGGAACTATCAGGCGCCGGTCAGCTATCGCATCGTTCCGCGCGTGCTGGGCCACGCGCATCGCGCTTTGGCGGCGGCGGAACGCGCGGCCGCGATCTCGCTCAGCGCGGTCTCGGACAATCCCGTCTATCTGCCGCCGACCGAGGCGCATCCGCTCGGGCGCTGCCTCAGCACCGGCGGTTTCCACAATGCCATGGCGGCGCCGGCGCTCGACGATCTGGCCGCGATCTCGGCCGACCTCTGCCTGCTGTGCCATCGGCACGCCACGCGGCTGCTGGACGCGCGGGCGTCCAAGCTGCCCGACCTGCTGATGATCGATCGCGACCCATGCGAGAGCGATGGGCATGGCAGCGTCGGCTACATTCCGATGGCGATGACCGGCTATCTCGAGCAGGCCAGGGCGGCGGCGCAGCGCACCTTGCTTGCCGGCACCGAGAATGCCGGTTCCGGGCAGGACGACGTGACCGCGCCCGCGTTCCTCGCCTGGGACAAGCAGGACCAGGCGGGCCGCTGCCTCGATGCCGCGTTGGCGATGCTGGCGGTGCTGGCGTCCCAGGCGCTGCATGTGACCAAGCGGGATGCGCCGCAGCCGCTGCGCGCCTTCCTCGCCGAAGTGCGGGAGATCGTGCGGCCGGTCGAAGCCGACCGCGTGCTGGGGCCCGAGCTGGGCCGGCTGGCGGAACGCTTCACCGCGCGCGTCACCTCCGCGGACGTATAGCGCGCTGGCCTTGCGGGGATGCCGTCATCGGCGCGCATTGACACCGACTCCCCGGATATCGAGATTGGTGCGCCGCATTTGGGCGTCATAACAGGATCAGCATTGCCCACCTCACCGTTCTATCGCTCCGCCTATCGGTTCTGGCTTCCGACGGCGATGGCCTTCTTCGTCAACGGCGTGGGATTTGGCGGATGGGCCGCCCAGATTCCGCGTGCCACCGCCCGGCTGGGCGCGGACGAAGGCACGTTTGGCCTGATGCTGCTCGGCATGGGCATCGGCGCGGTGCTTGCCATGGTCTTCAGCGGACGCTTGATCTCGAAATACGGAGCGGGGCCGTTGATGCGTCTCAGCTTCGTCGTCTTCCTCGCGACCTATATCGTGCTGTCGACCTCGTCGAACTGGACGCTGTTTGTCGCGGCCCTGCTGTTGTTCGGGGCCGGCGGCGGCCTGATGGACGTCGCGATGAACGCTTATGCGTCGGACGTCGAAACCCACATGGATTGGCGGGTCATGGCGTCGTTCCATGGGATGTGGAGCATCGGCGGGTTGATCGGCGCGGGCGTGGTGAGCGCCATGCTGGCAGTCTTCTCCGACCTGACCCAGGCGCTCGTGCTGACCGCCAGCCTCGCGCTGTTCTTCATGCTGTGCCAGCACAATTTGACGCGGCTGCGGCACCGGACCGCCGAAAAACCGGACCGGCAATTCGCGATCGGCCGCCTGACACTCATCCTCGGCCTGCTGGCCGCTCTCTCGTTCGCCGCCGAAGGGGCGGTGCGCGATTGGAGCTCGCTGTTCCTCGTCAATGAAATCCGGACCAGCATCGACCGGGCCGGCTGGGGCTTTGCGGCCTTTTCGGCGACCATGGCGCTCTGCCGTTTCTCCGGCGACTGGATGCGCCTGCGCTTCGGCGAACGTAACGTCGTCGTCCTCAGCGGGATCGTAGCGGTGATCGGCTTTGCGCTCGCGGTCACATCCGCCGATTACCTCGTGGCGATTGGCGGATTCGCACTGGTCGGCCTCGGCCTCTCCAACATCGTGCCGATCCTGATCAGCGCTGCCGGCCGGACCAGCGCGCCTGGCTCCACCATCGCGTTCGTCGTGTCGCTCGGATATGCCGGATTCCTCGCCAGCCCGCCCATCCTCGGCTTCATCGCCGCGCAAGCCTCGCTGGCGACCATGTTCCTGGTCGTCGCCGTCAGTTGCGTCGTGATCTCGGCCGGTTGGCTGCTGGTGGAACGGGCGGCAGCAAAGGCCTGACGCCCGCACCTACCAGCGCATGAGCCCCGCGCCCCACAGCCAGAGGCCGGCGGCCGCCATGGAGATCAGCGTGATCGGCACGCCGGCTTTGGCGTGATCGCGGAACGAGAGCAGCACGCCCTGCCCCGCCGCTCGTTCGGCGACGATCAAGTTCGCGAGACTGCCGACCAGGAACAGGTTGCCCGCCAGGGTCGAGAGGATGGCCAGGCCCACAAGCGTGCCTTCGGGGATGCCGTGCCAGACTTTCAGGATCATCACCACCGCCGGCACGTTGCCGATGGT
>DASYRS010000424.1:0-5819 GCA_036004205.1 Dongiaceae bacterium | reverse complement strand
CGCTACGAACTGCAGATCGGCAAACTCGTCGCCGCCGCCATCGAACGCGGCGCGCGGGCCAGGCATTTGACGGTGTCGTAACGAGAGTTACCCGCTGTCATCCTGGCCAAGCGCAGCGCGCGCCGGGACCCATGCGCGCTCTCAGTATCGCGGAGATGCAGTATAGGCCCCGGCTCGCGCAGCTTCGCTGCTTGGCCGGGGTGACAAGTAGGTTCGCGCTCTACACCGGCTGCGTCTTCGCATACTCGAAATAGAGCTCGCGCGCGCGGCGATAGATCGGGCCGGGCTGGAAGTTGCGCTGCTCGTAGCGCGTGACCGGCAGAACCTTGCTGTAGTTGCCGGTGGAGAACATCTCGTCGCATTGCTCGAGATCCTCGACCGTCAGATCGCGCTCCTCCGCCTTGACGCCGTTGTCGCGCAGCAGCTTCAGCACGCGCTGGCGCGTGATGCCGTTGAGGAACGTGCCGTTCGGGCGCGGCGTCAGCGCAACGCCGTCCTTCACGATGAAGATGTTTGCGCCGGAGAATTCCGCGACGAACCCGTCGGGACCCAGCATCACCGCATCGTCGAAGCCGCGGCGCCGCGCTTCGGCCTGGGCGCGGCCCGCCTGGGCATAGAGGCCGACGGCCTTCGCGTCGGTCGGCGCCATGTCGGGGCCGGGGCGGCGGAACTTGGTGAGGCAGACCGCCATCGGGCCCGGCTGCGGCAGCGGCGTCACGCTGAGCGAGACGATGAGACGCGTGGTCTCCGCATCCGGCATCACGCCGCCGCCTTCGGCCCACATGAAGGGGCGCAGATAAAGCGGCGTACCATGCGGAAACTTGCCGATGCCTTCGCGCAGGATGGCTTCGATCTCCTTCGCGGTCTTGGGCGATTTGAGGCCGAGATTGGTTGCGGAACGGATGGCGCGCTCGCAATGCAGGTCGAGGTCCGGCGCAAAGCCGTCGAACGCCCGCGCGCCGTCGAAAATCGCGCCGGCCAGCCAGATGGCCTGGTCCCATGCCTTCATGACCAGCGGGTCGCCTTCGATCCACTTGCCGTCGATCCAGTTCAGCTTGTCCACGTCATGCCCCTGACTTTCATCGCGAAGGGCGCGAGCATAACGGCTGGCGATGCTCGATGCGAGACTGCGAACGTTCGGAAAAGGCGGCGAAACGCGTAACGGTACAATCAATAAAGACCGTGCCAATAGGGATCGCGCTAAACGAAACGGGCGACCGGCATGTGCCGGTCGCCCGCCTCCCCAAGTCGGCGTAGCCGACGCAAAAAAGTTAGGTCGATTGGCGCTATTGGCTGGCCCACACCACGCGCGCGATCCAGCGGATATCGCTGGACTTGAAGAACGAGCCGGAGGCCGAATCGGTCATCGCTTCCAGATACAGCCCTTCGGCTTCCTGGCGTCCGACACGGCGCAGCAGGACCGAGCCCGACGCGGTTCCGACCGCGATGCGGTCGCCCCGGCGCACTTCCATTTCCGGCGAGGCGATGATGATGTCGCCGTCGCGATACACCGGGTCGAACTCATGGCCGTTGACCTCGATCGCGAACGCGGTGCGGTCGACGATGCCCGGCGCATTGAAGCGGCCCCAGGCGCTGCCCACCGGTTGTCCGTTCTGGTCGAAGCAGCTTTCCGTCGCCAGGCGCGCCAGCGCGACCACCGGGATCGACTTGCCGGCCGCGCCGCGGCCCGCAAGCTTGCCGCCCTGGAAGGCGGCGCCTTCGCCGGTGCCCGGCGCGCCGGTCAGCTGCACAAAGCTGGAAAAGCTTTCGCCGGTGACGGTCAGTACCTTGGAGACCGATTCGGTCGACGGCCACCGCGGGCGGCCTTCGCGCGTGATGCGCTTGCTGGGATTGAAGGCGGTGGGGTCCAGCCCCGCTCGCCGGGCTAGGCCCGATGCCGAGAGGCCGTGCTTGGCCGCCAACCGGTCGATCCCGCGCCACACATCCGCGTGCTGCAGCATGGGCACCAGCCCAGGCCGCGCATTGCTTTCGGTTGGGCGGTCCACCGGACTGCCCTCAACGCCGTTGTTCAACATGCATTCCTCCCAACCACTCGGGCCTCTGCCGTCGCATTCGCGATCCAAAGGCTCGGCACCCCACCAGTTCGAGCGGCAATGTACTCCCATCGAACCAGAAAATATTCAGCGCAGAGGTATAGGTAGTTCCAACGATATATGTGGGAATGCTGCCCATTTGGTGTGAGTCGCGGCGCTTTGCCCGGCGTTTCGAGGGCAATTTGGCCTGATACCCGGCAAGCTGCTATAGAATCTCCTCGGATTGCGGGGGCCTCGATAATGGACTTTTATTCCGCCATAAAGACCGTTCTGTGGCGGCTGGAGCCTGAGCGCGCCCATCACCTGGCCCTATGGGCACTGACTCACAATCTGACCCCCGCCGTGGCGGCTGAGCCCGACGATCCGCGCCTCCGGGTGGCGGTCCTGGGCCGCCTGTTCGCCAATCCGATCGGCCTTGCCGCCGGCTTCGACAAGGACGCCAGGGCCTGGCGGCAGGCCGCGCGCCTGGGCTTCGGCTTTGTCGAGGTCGGCAGCGTCACGCCGCGCCCGCAATCCGGCAATCCGCGGCCACGCCTGTTCCGGCTGGAGCGGGATCATGCCGTCATCAACCGCATGGGCTTCAACAACGAAGGCGTGGAGGCGATGGCTGGGCGGCTGGCGGCGCGCCAAGCCGGCGCCGGCGGCGTCGTGCTCGGCATCAATATCGGCAAGAACAAGGAAACACTGGATGCCGCCGCGGATTACGAGATCGGCGCGCGGCGGCTCGGCCCCTTTGCCGACTACATGGTGATCAACGTCTCTTCGCCCAACACGCCCGGCTTGCGCGCGCTGCAGGGCAAGGCGCCGTTGGCCGAACTGATCGCCCGCACCCATCGGGCGCTTGGCGAATCCTGCGGTCCCAATCCGCCGCCGCTGCTGCTCAAGATCGCGCCTGACTTGACGGAGGCGGACCTCGCCGACATCGCGGCGGTCGCCCTGGAAGGAATGCTGGCCGGCCTCATCGCCACCAACACCACCATCGCCCGCCTGCCCGGGCTCGACCCGCGCCATGCATCGCAGGCGGGCGGGCTCAGCGGTCGGCCCTTGTTCGCACCCTCGACCGCGATCCTCAGCGCGCTCTATCGCCTGACCCAGGGCAAGCTGCCGATCATCGGTGTCGGCGGAATCGCCAGCGGAGCGGACGCCTATGCCAAGATCCGCGCCGGCGCCACTCTGGTGCAGCTTTATTCCGCCTTGGTGTTCGAAGGTCCGGGCCTGATCCAGCGGATCAAGCGGGAGCTGCTGCAATGCCTGGAGCGCGATGGGCTCGGCGCGATCGGCGAAGCGGTCGGACTTGACCATCGGTAGACGTTCTTTAATGCGGCATTAACCAAGCTGGCGTTACGCCTGGAAGCAATATGTCGGGATTTCGCGCCTTTCTCTCTTGTCTGATCTACGTCGTGCCCGCGGCGCTCATCGCGCTGGGGCTGGCGCCGCGCACGGAGACGCTCGCGCCGGGGATGGCGTTGGTCTTCGGATTGCTGGTGCTGCTGGGCGGCGCGTTCGTGCATCTGGGATATGCCTTGTGGCGCGCGCGCGAACGGGCGGATGGCGAGGTCACCGGCGCGCTGGAGGCGGTCGCTCACCTGGAGCGCGTGCAACGCCGGCTCGAAGGCGACCTTGCGCAAATCCGCAATGCCCTCGTCGATCTGCAGGGCCGCCCGGAGCAGAACGTCGGCGCCGTCGTTGCGGAAGTGAAAGTGCTGCAGTCCCTGGTCGAGCGGCTCTATTCGGCGCGCGCCGGATCGCCGGCGCCGGAGCCCGCCCCGGACGCAGCAGCGACGGCCGGCAATGGCGCCCCCGCCAATGGCAGCGCTGCGCAGCGCGCCGCCGCCGCGATGGCGGCCAATGCCGCGGGCGGCTCGCTGCCCATGCCGCCGGTCGCCGAAGGGCTGGACGAGCAGGCGATTCTCGATCTGGTGCGCGAAGGCCTGCGCGAGAACGCGGTGGAGCTGGCGTTGCAGCCGATCGTCAGCCTGCCGCAGCGCAAGCGGCGCTTCTATGAATGCTATTCGCGCGTGCGCACCAACGACGGCAAGATCATCGTGCCGGAGCAGTATCTCGACGTCGCGGAGCGCCACGGCCTGGTGACGGCGATCGACAATCTGTTGCTGTTCCGCTGCATCCAGACCCTGCGTCGCATCCGCAAGAGCAACGCCAATGTCGGGTTCTTCCTCAACATCTCGCCCAACACCCTGGCCGACCGCGGCTTCTTCCGCGACTTCATCCAGTTGATGGCGCAGAATATCGAGCTGGCGCCGGCCCTCGTCTTCGAATTCCCGCAGCGCGCCTTGGCGCAGGCCGACGATTCGCTGTGGCGCGATCTCGACCGCCTGGCGCAAATGGGCTTCCGCTTCTCGATCGACCAGGTCACCGATCTCGACATCGACGCCGCCACCCTGTCGGGCCGCCACTTCCGGTTCCTGAAGCTGGAGGCAGGCCGCGTCATGGAAGCGGCGCGCAGCGGCCTGTTCGGCAACGATCCGAAGCTGCTGAAGCGCACGCTCGATTCCTACGCCATCGACCTCGTCATCGAGCGCATCGAGACCGAGCCGATGCTGCTGGAAGTGCTGGATTTGCATGTCGATTTCGGGCAAGGCTTCCTGTTTGGCGAGCCGCGCATCGCAAAGAGCGATACGCCCGGCGCGCTCACCTGACAGCAGGATCCTTCATCCGGTATGAGCCGTTCTACCAAAGTGATCCGCGGCCTCGGCGACATTGCGGATGGCTACGATGCGTTCATCCTCGATCTATGGGGCTGCCTGCATGACGGCATTGTGGTCTACCCTGCCGCGCTCGCGGCCCTGCGTCGCCTGAATTCGGCGGGCAAGCGCACGATCATCCTGTCCAACGCACCGCGGCGCGCGCACGAAGTCGTGACGCGCATCGCGGACATGGGCATCGGACCCAAGCTCTACGACCGCCTCTACACTTCGGGCGAAGAAACCTGGCGGGCCTTGTCACAGGACAGCATCGACGCGCTGCGCGGCCGTGGGCGCCGGGTCTATCCGATCATGGCCGAACGCGACCAGGCGATGCTGGCGGGCTTGAACGTCGTGCCGGTGGACGATCCAGCAATAGCGGATTTCATCCTGGTGACCGGCACTGAAACCGGCGAGGAAGGGGTTGCGGAGTTCGATCCGCTGCTCGCCCCCGCGGCCGCTCGCGGCGTCCCCCTGGTCTGCGCCAATCCCGACCTCGTCGTGCATCGCGGCGGCGTGGAGGAAATTTGCGCCGGCTCCATTGCGCAACGCTACGAAATGCTGGGAGGTCAAGTCATCTGGTTTGGCAAGCCCCACCCCGCCATCTATCGTTCCATATTGCAAGAGTGCCATCTCTCGCCCAACCGGTTGCTCTGTGTCGGCGATGCGCTGCGCACCGATGTCGCCGGCGGCGCCGGGATCGGCGCGGCGACGCTCTTTACTGTTGGTGGCATCCATCACGAAGAGCTGCTCGTAAACAACCAGATGGACCTTGCCCGGCTGGAGGCCTTATGCCGTAAGCTGGGCGCCACACCGGATTTCGCGATCGCGCATCTCGGCTGGTAGCGGGCGCGCCGATCGGGGCGGAGAGATGAGCGCGGTATCGCAGACCTGGGAGTGGGAGTTCGAGCATTCGCCCGCGGCCATGTGGCCGCTGCTGGCCGACACCGCGCGCTTCAACGAAGCCGCCAGGCTGCCCAAGCACCAGATCACGGAGATCCCGCAAGCCGACGGCTCGGTGCACTATTTCGGCGCCGCCAGGATGGGCCCATTCGACATCAAG
>DASYRS010000423.1:0-4921 GCA_036004205.1 Dongiaceae bacterium | reverse complement strand
GCCGATGGCGCGCGCGCTCGATCCCCACGTCGACCTGCTGCTGGTCGGAGATTCCCTCGGCATGGTGATCTACGGCTTCGAGAGCACGCTGCCGGTCACCCTCGACATGATGGTGATGCACGGCGGCGCCGTCCGGCGCGGGTCGGAGCATGCCTGCCTGGTGGTCGACATGCCGTTCGGCTCCTACCAGGAATCGACCGAGCAGGCGTTCCGCAGTGCCGCGCGCCTGATGAAAGAGACCGGGTGCTCGGCGGTGAAGCTGGAAGGCGGCCGCGACCTGGCGCCGACCGTCGAGTTCCTGACCAAGCGCGGCATCCCGGTGATGGGCCATGTCGGGCTGATGCCGCAATCGGTCAACACCCTCGGCGGCTATCGCGCGCGCGGTCGCGCCAGCGACGAAGCGGCCGGCGTCATGGCCGACGCGGTCGCGATCGCGGAGGCCGGCGCCTTCTCCGTGGTGGTCGAAGGCGTGCTGGAGCAGGTGGCGCAGGCCATCACCGCGCGCATCCAGGTTCCCACCATCGGCATCGGCGCCTCGGCCGATTGCGACGGCCAGGTGCTGGTGGCGGAGGACATGCTGGGGCTGTTCGGCGCGTTCAAGCCGCGCTTCGTGAAGCGCTATGCCGAGCTGGCGGACGACATCTCGGCGGCCGCCGCGCATTACGCCGCCGACGTGCGCATCGGCGCGTTTCCCGGACCGGACAATGTGTTCGGCAGCCTGAAGAAATCGAGCTGAGTGGTATAACGAGCGTCCATGCCGCAGCTTGAGATCGTCCACACCGTCGCCGACCTGCGCGCCGTCGCGGCACAGTACCGCCGCAGCGGCGCCAGCATGGGCCTGGTGCCCACGATGGGCGCCTTGCATGACGGGCACCTGACCCTCGCACGCTCCGCCAAGCTCGACAATGCGCGGGTGATCGCGACCATCTTCGTCAATCCCAAGCAATTCAGCCCGACCGAGGACCTGGCGCGCTATCCGCGCGACGAGGCGGCGGACATTGCATTGCTGCGCGAAATCGGCGTCGATCTCCTGTTCGCGCCCGATGTCGGCGAAATCTATCCCGACGGATTCTCGACCAGCGTTTCGGTCGGCAGCCTGACCCAGCATCTCGATGGCGTATCGCGGCCGCATTTCTTCACCGGAGTCGCGACCGTGGTCGCCAAGCTGCTGTTGCAGGCGATGCCCGACCGCGCCTATTTCGGCGAAAAGGATTTCCAGCAATTGCAGGTGGTGCGCCGCATGGTCCGCGACCTCAATATCCCGGTCGCGATCGTCGCGGTCCCCACCATCCGCGAAGCGGACGGCTTGGCGATGTCCTCGCGCAACCGCTACCTGTCGCCCGCGCAGCGCAAGATGGCGAGCGCGCTGCCGCAGGTCATGCACGACACGGTGGCGGAGCTGCGCACCGGCCTGGTCGCCTCGCCGATCCTCGCCGGCGCCAAGGGCCGACTGCACAAGTCCGGCTTCGACCGCGTCGATTACCTGGAACTGTGCGACGAGGCGACCCTGCAGCCGATCCCGATCGCGCGCGCGCCTTCTCGGCTGTTCGTCGCGGCCTATATGGGCGCGACGCGGCTCATTGATAATTGGCCGGTGATCTAGGCCGCATTACAGCGAGAGTCGGTTCTCATGCGAGATCGCGAACAACTCGATACCGACACCATCCACTTCATCGGCGAGCAGGACGGAGAGTCGGAGCGGCTGCTCAAGGATAGGCTTGTCTCAATTCTCGACTTTGTTGGAGACGTTGACGAAGCGTATTTGGCAAGGATTGAACTTGGAACGGATTCGGACGAAAGCATCGCACTTTGCCTTCTATCTCCGATAGGAGACGAGAAGAAAACGCTGGATCTGGTTCAAGTCGCGTTCGCCGAACTCTTCAATGCGGATGAGCATTTGGACATACTGTTCCTGCGCAGCGATCAACGCGAGACGTTGAGATCAGTTTGCCGACCTTTCTTCGTTCGTCGACCGCGAGACGGCAGGCCATCGTAACCAATCAAACTCGTGGATGGTCGTGCCAACCACGACCATGACAAAGAAGAGGCGTTGGATAGGACCGGTTACTTCCCCTTCAGCTTGACGATCGGCTGGACGAATTGCGGTTCGATGTCCCAGGGGAAATAGATCCAGGTGTCCTGGCTGACTTCGGTCACGAAGGTATCGACCAGCGGCCGGCCGGCGGGCTTGGCGTAGATGGTGGCGAAGTGCGCCTGGGGCAGCATCTCGCGCACATATTTGGCGGTCCGGCCGGTGTCGACCAGATCGTCGATGATGAGCCAGCCGGTGCCGTCGCCTGCGACGCCCTTCAGCAGCTTGATGTCGCCCTGGGCGTGATCGTCCGAATACGAGGTCATGCAGACCGTGTCGATCAGGCGGATGTCGAGCTCGCGCGCGATGATCGCCGCCGGCACCAGGCCGCCGCGCGTGATGGCGACGATGCCCTGCCACTGGCCGCCGACCGGCCCTTGCCCGATCAGGCGCCAGGCCAGCGCCTTGGCGGTGCGGTGCAATTCCTCCCAGCTCACCGGGAAGGTCTTCTGATAGGAGGCGGTCATGAGCCAATGTCCTGAAAGCCGTAATTATGGGCTTCCCTTAGCGCGGCCTTGAGGAGGCGGCAAGCCGCCAGTCGCGGGATTAACGGGGATAAGTCAGACGCTCTCATCCTCCGCGCGCACCAGGTAGCAGCCGCTGATCCGCCAGGTGCCGTCGGCCTGCTTTTCCATGGTGTAATAGGCAAGATAGGAGAGCCCGTCGGGACCGATCACGTGCACTTCCTGGGTCGGGCCGAACTCGCTGGCCTTGATCTCGCGGAACTCGACGCCGCGGGGCCGGTAGACCGGCTGATAGGCCTGGGTCACCATCTGGCTGAAGACCTGCGGGCTCTGGAACTTGGTCTGGATCGAGGGCGCGGCATAGGCGAAGGCCGCGTTCCAATCGTCGATCTTGAAGGCGTTCATCTGGCCCTGGATCACCTGCTGGATCGCCCTGGCATCGGCGGGCGCGACCGACTCATCGGCCCTCGCCAGGGCGGCGCCGGTCAGCAGCGTCAGGGCGATCAAGATCGAACGGCGGACAAGAGCGAGCATGGCGGCCTCCGCGCAGAGCAGGCGCATCATACGCCTTCTGAAGGCTTTACGCGCCCGGCGCGGTTTTGGATTTGCGGCCGGCCAGGAGAGGCTTGGTTAACGAACGTAGAGCTGGACTTCGCTGGTCTGGATGTTGGGATCGGTCACCTGGCTGACGCTGATGCGCTCGGCTGGAAAGCCCATGTCCAGCAGCGAGCGCATGACCTTCTCCGTGCTGGCGCGGGCGGCCTCGGCATTCGACACGCTCTCTTCCGGCGTCCCGCCTTGCGGCGCGACGGCAACCAGATCGAAGGCAACGTTGGGCGACCGTGCGAGCGCGGTGCTGACGGCTTCATAGAGCTGCTGCTCGTACTCGACGCCAGGATTCTCGAACCGGATAGTGACGAACGGCCGGCCGCTCGCGAGGCCGGCTCCGGCCGGAGCGGCGGTATTGGCCGGATATCCCGGCGCGGGCTGGGGCGACATCGCCACATTGGTGGGAGTGCCGGCGGATGGCGGCGCGATATTCGCCAGTTTCGCTCCCTCCACCCCGAGGAAATGGCTCTGGCGCAAGACCTCCTGGCGCAACGCATCCAGCAGCTGATCCAGGGACGTGGAGGTTTGTTCCGTGGCCTCTTCGAGGACGCCCAGCTGGCGGCGGTCTTCCGCGCCGGTCGCGGGGGCGGCGTCGGTGTCCCGGATCGATTGCAGCAGGAAGGCGGCGTAAGCCACGTTCTTCGCCACCTCGTTCGACAGGCCGTTCATCTCGTCCAGGGTGGCGGAGACTCCGCGCAACTGGGCCTGGGCGTGCTGCCACGATCCGAGGGACTCGTCCGACGCCGCTTGCTGGTTGGGCCCGATCGTACCGGCCGCGATCTGGTAGCCGGCCACTCCGGCATCCATGTCGGCCTGCAGCTGCCGTGCGCGCTGGACCTGTTGAACCGCCGCCTGCTGGAGCTGGGCCAGATTCGAGTGGAACTCGGCGATGTGCGCTCCGGTGGGCGTGGCGCTGGGCTGCCCCAGCTTGGTGGCGTCCAGCGGCACGATCGCGACCGGTTGGGCGTCCCCAACTCTTCCCGAGACCGAGGGGCCGACAGCGCTGTCGACAAACTCGCAGGCGGCAAGCGTGAGAGCGACGACGCAAAGCGCAAGGAACTTCAGGTTACTCATCTCGATCGATCCGACTCTGGCGACAGGGTTGCGCGCAACATACGCCTCCTGAAGGCAATGCGTCGCCTGCTTCGATCTGAAGTGAGGCAGAAAAAACGACAGGACCGGCGGAACCAAGTCCCAGCCTGGCGCGCCGAGGGTTGGGTCAGCGGACGTAGAGGTGGACTTCGTTGCTCTGGATGTTGGGATCGGTCACCTGGCTGAGGCTGAGGCGGTCCGCCGGCAGACCCATGTCCAGCAGCGAGCGCATCACCTTGTCGGCGTTGGTGCGGGCGATATCCGAATTGAGCGCGACCTGCGCCGGCGTGCCGATGGCCGAGCCGACGGCGACCACGTCGAAAGCCGCGTTCGGCCGGCGGGCCAAGGCGGCGCTGGTCGCCTGATAGAGCGCCTGCTCGTATTTGACGTCGGAGCGGTCGAAGCGGATGACGACCAGCGGCCGCCCGCTCAGGAGGCCCGTGCCGGGCGCCGAGGCGGGCTGGGCCGGCGGCATGATGGCGCGGCTGGCCAAGGTGGTGCCGTAATATTCGCCGTTATTCACCGCCAGCGCCATCTGGGTCAGGTTCGCGCGCTCGATGCCGAGGAAGTGGTTCTGGCGCGAGATATCCTCGGTCAGCGCGTTCATCAGGCGGTCGATCGAGACCGAGGTCTGGGTCGCCGCATCCTCAAGGATGTGCAGCTG
>DASYRS010000422.1:0-2909 GCA_036004205.1 Dongiaceae bacterium | reverse complement strand
GCCGTCGTGGCCGTCGGTCGCCTCGCGCTCCTTGTCGGCGCGCACCTTGGCGAGCGCGGCGGCGTTGGCGGCGGGATCGTTCTTGATCGGGATCTGCGCCGCCATGCCGCCGATCGCGTGCACGCCGCGCCGATGGCAGGTTTTGATCACCAGCAGGCTGTAGGAGCGCAGGAAGTGGGATGTCATGGTGACGCTGGCGCGGTCCGGCATCATAGCCTTGGGATCGCGCGCGAACTTCTTGATGAAGCTGAAGATGTAGTCCCAGCGTCCGCAATTGAGCCCGGCGGAATGGTCGCGCAATTCGTAGAGGATCTCGTCCATCTCGAACGCGGCATTGATGGTCTCGATCAGGACCGTCGCCTTGATGGTGCCCTTCGGGATGCCGAGCTTTCCCTGCGCGAAGACGAACACCTCGTTCCACAGGCGCGCCTCGAGATGCGATTCCAGCTTGGGCAGGTAGAGATAGGGGCCGGTGCCGCGCGCCGTCAGCTCCTTTGCGTTGTGGAAGAAATAGAGCCCGAAATCGAACAGTCCGCCGGACATCGGGCGCCCATCGATGACGATGTGATTTTCCGGCAGGTGCCAGCCGCGCGGGCGCACCAGCAGCACGGCGGTCTTCTGATTGAGCCGATAGGCCTTGCCGCTGCCGCGATCGTCGAACGCGATCTGCCTGCGCACCGCGTCCATCAGGTTGCGCTGGCCGTCGAGCTGATTGGCCCAGGTCGGCGTGGTCGAATCCTCGAAATCCGCCATGTAGCAGGAGGCGCCGGAATTGAGCGCGTTGATCACCATCTTGCGGTCGACCGGGCCGGTGATCTCGACCCGCCGGTCCAGCAGATCCTTGGGCAGCGGCGCCACCTTCCAGTCGCCGGCGCGGATGCTTGCGGTCTCTGCCAGGAAATCCGGCTTCCCGCCCGCATCGAGGCGCTTTTGCAGCTCCTTGCGCGCCTCCAGCAAGCGCAGCCGCTCCGGCCCGAACCTGCGCTCGAGCTCCGCCAGGAAAGCGAGGGCATCCGGCGTCAGGAGCTGTTGAAAAGCGGGATCGGGAAGCGCGGCAACCGAAACGCCAGGCAAAGTCACGTCAGATTTCTCCAACCCATAGATCGGCATGCGCGAGGGAAACCTCGTCGCAGTTCTCATCCTTGGCATGCCGGTCCACGACCAGGAAATCCGTACTTTGGTCGAGGGCGATCAGCGGGTGGTGCCAAACGCCCCTGCCATAATTGACGCCCTGCCCGGCCATCGTCTTGAAAGCAACCAGTTTTTCCGGCCGGTCGCCGGGCGCGGCAACCAATACCAGGAATGGGCGCGGCGCCAGCGGAATGAAGAGCTGGCTGCTTTTCGGGTGTCGTTCCATCAGCATGACCTTGAGCGGCATGGGCCGCGGCTCGGCCCGCACGATCCCGACGTTGGGCTTGCCGTCCCCTTCCAGCAGGTCGAGTTGCGCGATGTCCGCGTAGCGCTCGGCCCAGCCCTGGTTGATGGTGTAGTGCCGGCTTTCCGCCACCTGGATCACATCCCCATAGGGACGGAACGCGTCGCGGGTCAGCGGATGGATCGGTATGTCGACGCGCGCCATGACAGCCTCCTACACCAGCTCGCCCCACAGGCGCATCCGGCTGACGCCGCCGTCGGGGATGATGTTGAGCCGCACATGGGTGATGGGGCCCAGTTCCGCCACCTCTTTCTGGAAGCTGTGCGGGCGGTCCATCTCCAGCTTCTGCTCGGGCAGCAGGGTGCGCCAGAACATGGATTGCGTGATCAGCGAGTCGTCGGTGCCGCCGGTCACGTCCGCCGCCTGGATCGAGCAGCGGTCGGGGAAGTTGCCTTTGAAATGCGCGGTGTCGATCTCGACCTTGCGGATGTGGCCACGATGGCCGAGGGCGAAGACCGCCCAGTCGTTGCCCGGCTCGCGCCTTCTGCGCGTCTCCCACCCATCGCCCATGTTGACGCCGCGGCCGGGATAGAGGATCTGCATCGGCGAACCGTAATGCTGGTCGCTGCAGGCGATGGCGCGCCCGCCGTTCTCCACCGCCGCCAGGTCGATCGGCAGCTTGCGGTCGAATTGCGACCAATCGACCGCGACCTTGCCATAGGCGCGCAGCCGTGCCACGCCGCCATCGGGGTAGATGTTGAGGCGAAGGTGAGTCCAGGCGCCCGCATCGCTGACCGGCACAAAGTGATGCGAATTGCCCTTGAGGCTGGTGGCCGGCAGGATCTCGCTCCATTCCGTGCCCTGCCCCGGCGTGCTCCCGGTCAAATGTTGGGCGATCCAGCAGGCTTCGATCGAAGCCGCGGGCGGGAAGTTGCCGGTGAAATGGCTGGTGTCGATATCGAACCCGGCGACCGAGCCCGGCAGGCCCAGTTTCACCACGCAGTAATCATGGCCCTCGGTACGCTTGCGGCGCGATTCCCAGCCATCCATCCACTTGCCGTGCTCGTCGTATTTGCCGGGGATGAACACGGCTGGCTCCGGATTCAGCATCCGCTCCTTGGGCGCGAAGAAATCGTCGGTGGCGAAGATCGCCTCCGCCCCCAGCCTGGCATCGGCAAGGTTGACCAGGTTGCTGCCGAACGGATGTTGCGGCTGTTCCATCATGGCGTCTCTCTCCAAGTAGTGCCCCTCTCCCCTCGAGGGAGAGGGTTGCGCAGGCTTAGCGAACGAAGTGAGCTCAGCCGAAGCTGGGTGAGGGCGCGCGCCGAAGGCGCACAGCGCGCGAGCGCTGCAGTCGCGGACGATGGGATCTGCCCTTGGGCGCTCTTGCGAGCGCGCGCACCTATCGGTGCGCCACCCCTCATCCAACTGCGGCTAGGCTCGGCTGCGCCTCGCCAAGCCTCCGTATCCTTCTCCCGCAAGGAGAGAAGGGGTACATTTATGTGCGCTACACTCTTGCTATCGATCATCTCAC
>DASYRS010000421.1:0-3642 GCA_036004205.1 Dongiaceae bacterium | reverse complement strand
AGCCGATGTTGGAGGAGTAGGTGAAGATCTCCGGGATCGACAGGAAGCGGTATTTGCCGTGGTAATCGTCGATCCGGTAGCCGCCGATCTTGATCGGCTTGCTGGCATCGAACCCGTCGGCCAGGGTCGCGCTCCCGCTGTCCAGCGCGATGGCGGTGTTGAAGATCTTGAAGGTCGAGCCCATTTCGTAGAGCCCGAGCGTTGCGCGGTCGAAGCGCGTATCGTCGCTGGCATCGCCCGGCCGCGCCGGGTCGAAATCCGGCAGGGAGACCAGGGACAGGACCTCGCCGGTCTTGAGGTCCATGATCACGCCGGCGCCGCCGATGCCGTGGAAGTCGGCGATGGCACGGCTCAGTTCCTCATGCAGGATGTGCTGCACCCGCACGTCGATGGAAAGCTGCAGCGGCCGTTCGCCGCCCTGCAGCAGGTCGTCGAAGGACTTCTCGACACCGGCGAGGCCGCGGCTGTCGACGTCGGCGAACCCGATCAGGTGCGCGGTCAGGTTGCCTTGCGGATAGACCCGCTTGGTCTCCGCCTGGAAATAGATGCCGGGCAGGCCAAGGCGATTCACCGCCTGCTGCTGGCGCGGCGTCAGGTTGCGCTTCAGCCACACGAAGCCGCGCTGGCTGTCGAGCTTGGCGGCGGTGGAGGCGATGTTGAGATCGGGCAGCACCGCGTTCAGCTGCGCCGCGTAGTCGTCGGGGTCCTGCACCTGGGTGGGATTGGCATAGAGCGAGGCGGTGGTAAGGCTGGTCGCGAGCACCACGCCGTTGCGGTCGACGATGTCGGCGCGATCGGCGGTCTTGATCTTCACCGGCGCGGCGACGGCGGTATCGGCGCCGTCGGGCAGCAGGGTGACGGCGACCAGGCGCACGGCGATCACCAGGAACACGACCGCGAACAGGCTGGCGCCCAGCAGCACACGGCTGTGGCTGACCTCGAGCGCGCGCTTGCGCGGGCCGTCCGGCTCCATCTCCAGCGCCATCGGATTGATCACCGGCTGCGGCCGCTGCGCGACCAGATCGGGAAGCGGGCGCCGCGTCATTGCGCGCCCTCCTCAGTCTGGGCTTTCTGCATGTCGGCCAGGATGGCGTCGATCATGGCGTCGGCCTCGGCCTGCTCGTCCTTGGGTTTGAGGGGCTTCGGCTCCTGCTTGGCCTGCTGCTTCGGCGCATCCGCCGGCTGCTCGTCCGCGGGCGTGGCGGCTTTCACTTGCACGACGGGTGCGGCGGGCTTGGGCGCCTGCGGTGCCTCGGAGACCAAAGGCGGCTGCTGCCCAGGCCGCTGATCTGGCGCCGCCGGCGCATCCTCGATGCGCGGCGGCAGGCTGGCGAAATCGCCGATCTGGGCGGGCGTGGTCGGCACCAGTTCGGTGTGGCGGCGCGTGAGATCGGCCAGGCGCAGCGGATCGTTGAGATAGCTCCATTCGGCGTCGAGCACGTGAATCGCGCTCAAGTTCGTCTCGATCTGGCGGCGCACCTCGCGCAGCTCGCGCTCCTTGGTCTGCACGTTGTATTTGACCTGGAACAAGCCGATGCCGAGCAACACCAGCACGACCACCCAGATGATGGCGCTGACCCGGATCATGCCGCCGTCTCCAGGGGCGCGTCGGTGCGCTCCGCCACGCGCAGCCGCGCCGAGCGGGAACGCGGATTGGCCTTCACCTCGTCCGCGCCGGGCTCGATGCCGCCGGGCGCGATCAGGCGCAGGGTCGGCCTGGCTTCGATGTCCTGGACCGGCAGGTGGCGCGAGGCTTTCGGGTTGCGACCCGCGTGCTCGCGCAGGAACTGCTTCACGCGCCGGTCTTCCAGCGAGTGGAACGACACGACCGCCATGCGCCCGCCAGGCGCCAGCAGCCGCTCCGCGGCGGCGAGGCCGCGGTCGATCTCCGCCAGCTCGTCATTCACCGCGATGCGCAGCGCCTGGAAGGTGCGGGTGGCCGGATCGATGCGGTCGTGCGCGGGGCCGATGGCGCGGCGCACGATCTCCGCCAGATGCTGGGTCGTGTCGATGGGGGCAAGGGCGCGCGCGGCGACGATCGCCTTGGCGATGCGGCGTGCCTTCTTCTCCTCGCCGAAAGTGAAGATGAGGTCGGCGAGCGGCCGCTCCGCCAGCTCGTTCACCAGGTCCGCCGCGCTCTGCCCCGTGCGCTCCATGCGCATGTCGAGCGGGCCTTCGAAACGGAAGGAAAAGCCGCGCTCCGCCTGGTCGAGCTGCATGGAGGAGACGCCGAGGTCGAGGGCAACGCCCTGCACCGCCTCGATGCCGCGCGCGCTCATCAGGTCGAACATGTCGCCGAAGCGGCCCTGCACGATCTGCAGCCGGCCGGCATAGCGGTCCAGCAGGGGCGCGGCGCCTTTCACCGCGTCGGGGTCGCGGTCGATCGCGAAGACGGTGCATTGCGCGGCTTCCAGCAGCGCGCGGCTGTAGCCGCCCGCGCCGAAGGTGCCATCGACATAGATCGCCCCGTCGCGGGGCGACAGCGCCTCGATCACTTCGGCAAGCAGGACCGGGCGATGCGGCGTCTTGTCCATCGCCGCCTTGCTCATCGATTGCCCCCGTCGCCGGATCCTTGCTGGCGCAAGGTGCGCTGCTTGTCGGCGGCACGCTGGCGCGCTTCCGCCTTGTAGGCGTCGAGCGCCTGCGGTTCCCAGATCTCGAAATAGCGGCCGCGGCCGGCAAAGGCGGCGGTCTCGCTCAGCTTGGCGTGCGCGCACAAGGCTTCGGGCAGCATGATGCGTCCCTCGCCATCGAAGGCGAGCTGCTTGGCATCGGGAAACAGCGCGGCGGTCAGATCGTCATGCTCGGGCGAGAACAGGTCGACGCGGGTCGTGCTCTCGATCAGCGACTGCATCCAGTCCATCCCGGCGCATTGCAGCGCGTGCAGCTGGAACGACGGGAACGCGACGATGCCCTGGAACGATTGCTCGGCGAGGGCAGCGCGAAAGGTCGCCGGGACGGACACGCGGCCCTTCCGGTCGATCTTGTTCACGAATGTGTCGATGAACACTGCCATGACGTCCCGAGCTAGCCCCTCGACCCTTCTTGGGTGCCTCGCGGTCACCACAACTGGTCTTTCCACCCGACGCGTCGGTCGGCCCATCTCCGCTATGGGCGCGCCCCAATTCGCGTCCGGTCAGAGGTGGGAGTAAGTCTGTGGATAGTGGGATATCATGGGATATTATGGGCGTCAATGGGATTAGGCTGTAACTCTCTGGAAAATCTTGGATTTTTGACATTTCGTAAACATCAAGAGTGCGTGAGAAGACAATGTTAACAATTATTTATCCGAGGGCGTTCACGCGCCGGCTGAACCGGGTCGGCCAGGGGGCCGGATTTGGGGCATAGTTTGCCCGTGAACAGGTCGGGAACAGGCATAAAAGCAGCCAGCTCCGCAAGCCGGCTGTCATGAACCTGTAAGCTAAATCGGATCAATAAGTTAACGAGTGCCAGACGGCCTGTAAGCCGGGTTCTGTCCAGGGCGTTGCCGCCCGTGGATGGCCATTCCTCTGGGACGCCCGTCGCCGGACGCCTCGCGCGACCTACCCGAGAATCTGATGCGGAAAGGCACCTGGGCCGGTTACCCGGCCCCATTCTCCTATCTGGTCTTGCTCCCGGTGGGGTTTGCCGTGCCGAGACCGT
>DASYRS010000420.1:0-3649 GCA_036004205.1 Dongiaceae bacterium | reverse complement strand
CGAGTGGTTCTCCTCAAGCTGGTGATAGAGATAAACCGCATTCTCGTTGCCGCGGATCGCGGCCAGCACCTGATCGTCGATCACGCGGCCGGCATAGAGATAGATGCCCTGCTCGGCGTCGATCGCCACCAGCGCGCGGATCCGGTCGCCGGTCGGCGAGTGCAACATCACGGTCTCGCCGCTATCGGCGCGTACCAGGGCGTCTTCCGGCAGGTCGAGGTCGAACTCCATCATCAGGGTGAAACCGCCGCTGGCCAGGATCTGCCGGCGCCGGTCGATCACCACCGCCTCCGACAGGTCGCGCAGATCGACCTGCCGGTCGAGGAAGGCGTCCAGCCGCGACAAGTCCAGAAAGCCGCCCCAATCCTGGTCGCGGATCTCGTTTGCGATCGACAACGTGTCGTTGGCGACCCGCTGCTTATGATCCTGCAGATAGGATTGCGAGACGTTGAACGAGCTCTCCACCGCCGACTTGATCTTGTCGCCGAACCAGATGTCGAGCCCGTAATTGAGGAAGGTGGTGGAGAAGACCGAGACCGTGATGGCGGGGATCAGCGCGACCAGGCCGAACAGCAGCACCAGCCTGGAATGCAGTTTTGCGCCGACCATGCCGCGGCGGCGCTCAATCCATAGCACGACAAAGCGCCGCGCGATGATGGTGCCGAGCGACAGCACGATGATGAAGTCGGACAGCAGCAGCCAAGTGATGGCCCGTGCCGGGTTCTGGGTCTGCCAGACGTTGGTCAGGACCAGATAGGTCATCAGGCCCGACAGCGCGCCCAACGCCAGGAATATCATGGCGATGCGGCGTTCCATGTTGATCCGGCGCGACCAGTTGTAGATGCGTCGGCTCAGGTTGGGCTTCCTGTTGCTGGTGATGGCGGCTTCGGTCATTCGCCGGTTCCGGGACGCCTCGCACGGATATCGAGCTCGCGCAACTTCTTGCGCAAGGTATTGCGGTTGAGGCCGAGCAACTCCGCCGCCTTGATCTGGTTGCCGCGCGTGGCTTCCAGGCAGATCGTCAGCAGCGGCCGCTCGATCTCCTGCAGGATGCGGTCATGAAGCCCGTGCGCCGGCAATCGTCCCTGATGCGCGGCGAAATAGGAGCGCAAATGCCGGTCGACCGACTGGCCGAGGGTTTCGTCCGCGTGGCGCCCGCCGCTCTTGCCGTCGCGGCCGGCGGCGCCCGCCGCCAGCGATTCCGCCACCATGCGCGCGTCGATCACGGATTCGCTGTAGAGCACCGCGATCCGGCGCATCAGGTTTTCCAGCTCGCGCACGTTGCCCGGCCAGTCGTAGCGCTGCAATTCCTCGATCGCGGCGGTCGACAGGGTCTTCGAGGCCAACCCGTCCAGCGCCGCCCGGATCAGGAAATGGCGCGCCAGATCGGCGATGTCGCCACGCCGCTCGCGCAAAGCCGGCAGATGGATCGGAACGACATTGAGGCGATAGAACAGATCCTCGCGGAACCGCCCCTGCACGATGAGCTGCCTGAGGTCGCGATGGGTGGCGGCGATGATGCGCACGTCCGCCTTCTGCGCGGTCCGGCCGCCGACGCTGGTGAATTCGCCGGTCTGCAGGACGCGCAGCAGGCGCGTCTGCGCTTCCATCGGCATGTCGCCGATCTCGTCCAGGAACAGGGTGCCGCCCTGAGCCTGTTCGAACTTGCCGACGCCGCGGTTGATGGCGCCGGTGAAGGCGCCCTTCTCGTGACCGAACAGTTCGCTTTCGATCAGCTCGCGCGGGATCGCAGCCATGTTGATGGCGACGAAGGGCTTCTCCTTGCGCCGGCCGAAATCGTGCAGGGCGCGTGCCACCAGCTCCTTGCCGGTGCCGGACTCGCCGTTGATCAGCGCCGTCATGTCGGTGTTGACCAGCCGGCCGATCACCCGGAACACGTCCTGCATCGCCGGCGACCGGCCGACGATGGGCAGCGCCTCTTCCGTTGCCGCACCGGCCGGCGGTGCCTCCGATGGAGTCTGGTTCAGGGCGCGATCGACCGCGGCGACCAGGACATCGAGGTCGAACGGCTTCGGCAGATATTCGAAGGCGCCGCGCTCATTGGCGCGGATCGCGGTCAGGATGGTGTTCTGCGCGCTCATCACGATGATCGGCAGGTCCGGCCGCCGCTCCTTGATGCGCGGCACCAGATCGAGGCCGTTGCCGTCGGGCATCAGTACGTCGGTGACGACGAGGTCGCCCTCGCCTGCATCGACCCATTGCCAGAGCGTGCGCGCGTCGGAGGCGGCGCGCACGGCGTGGCCGCGCTGCGCGAGGGCCTGGCTCACCACCAGACGGATGGAGCGATCGTCGTCGGCGACCAGTATGGTTGCGTTCATGACCCGCCCTCTTCTGTCTGATTGTCGGAAATCGGCAGCAGCACGGTAAATCGCGTCGCACCGGGTTTGCTCGAGAATTCGATCACGCCGTCATGGGCCCGCACCAGCTTGGCCACCAGCGGCAGGCCAAGGCCGCGGCCGCCCGGCTTGCCGGTGACGAAGGGGTCGAACAGGTTGCCCAGCAGCGCCTCGGGCACGCCCGGCCCGTTGTCGGCGATGGTGACCGCGATGCGCCGCGGCTGGCGGTGCGCCTTGTTGCGCTCGCCGATGCGCAAGCCCGCCTGATAGGACGTCGTCACCACGATCTCGCCTTTGCTGCCATCGCACGCCTCGGCGGCATTCTTGACCAGATTGAGGAAGATCTGGATCAACAGATCGCGATTGCCGCGCAGCGACGGCAGCGACGGATCGTAATACTCGCGCAAGGTGACGTGGCGCGCAAACGAGACCCGCGCCAGCTTGCACACGTGATCCAGCGCCTCGTGCACGTTCACGGTGGAAAGGACCGGCGCACGGTCGTCGGAGAAAATCTCGACCCCGTTGACCAACCCGACGATGCGGTCGGCTTCCTCGCGGATCAGGGCGGCGAGCGCGGCTTCCGCCGGTCCGACCTTGGATTCCAGGAGCTGCGCCGCGCCGCGGATGCCGGCGAGCGGATTCTTGATCTCGTGCGCCAGCATGCCGGCCATGGAGCGCACCGACTGCGCGGCTTCCGCCGCAGCGCCTTGGCGCGCCATGCGATGCTCCAGGCTGCGGTCGCGCATCGCTATCACGACCGACCCGTGGGGATCGTCCAGCGGCGCCACCTCCAGCGACAAGTGCTCCAGATGCAGGCGCGGCCCGTCGATCGACATCTCGGCGTCGCTGACCGCCGAACGGCTGAGGCGGCACTGCTCGATCAGGCTGAACAGCGGGCAGTCCTCCGGAATCACTTCCGACAAGCGGCGGCCGACCAGGTTCTTGCGCCCGACCTGCAGGAGATCTTCCGCCGCCGCGTTGAGCATGCGGCACAGGCCCTCCCGGTCCACTACGATGATCGCCGCCGGCAGGGCCTCGATCAGCATGTTAGGCAGTACCAGGGTCTCCCACAGCTCCGAATTCGCTGCGTCACCGGCGAGGCGGAGAGGTATCGCGGCGCCCGTCATCCGTTGCCTCACGCGGCCATCTGGTCGATCTGCGGCTGGTAGAAATCGCGCACCAGCGCCATCACCGCGTTCGGCTCGTCGATCTGGTTGACGCGGGTGCGGAAGTCCGCCGAGCCGGGCAGGCCCTTCGAGTACCAGCCGAGATGCTTGCGTGCGATCTTGAGT
>DASYRS010000419.1:0-6800 GCA_036004205.1 Dongiaceae bacterium | reverse complement strand
ATTCGCCATCGTGCGCGGGAGCGGCTATAGTGCGCGCAGCGTTGATTGCATGCGGGCCTTAGCGATGGCGGGTGGCGAGCAGCCGTTCTGGAAGACCAAGAAGATGAGCCAGATGACCCAGGCCGAGTGGGAGAGCCTGTGCGACGGCTGCGGCAAATGCTGCCTCAACAAGCTGATCGACACCGATACCGAGCAGCTGTTCTTCACCAACGTCGCCTGCAAATTGCTCGATACCAAGAGCTGCCAATGCACGCGCTACAAGGACCGCTCCAAGCTGGTGAAGGATTGCGTGCGCTTGACCCCGCGCAACGTCAGCAAGATCCGCTGGCTGCCCGACACCTGCGGCTATCGCCTGGTGGCGGAGGGCAAGGACCTCTACGACTGGCATCATCTCAAATGCGGCGACCGCAACGCGGTGCACCGCGCCGGCGTCTCGGCGCGCGGCCGGGTGATCTCGGAAACCGAGGCCGGCGCACTCGAGGACCACATCGTCGACTGGGCCGCCCAGCCGCCCCGCAAGCGCCCCACAAAGCGCTGAAATGACAAGCATTTTTCCGCGCAAGCCTCGGATAGCAGCGAGCCTGTCGAAGCCTTAGGTATCGGTCATGTCAATTCGCAGCAGACGAGAGAGCGACATGTCCGAATCCATGGTGAGCGCCGTCCGCGAAGCCGCATCGTATATCGAGCAGCGCGCCGAGGCGGAGGCCGACGGTCCGGTCTCCTTGAAGGAACTCAGCGACCATACCGGCATCAGCCCCTGGCACCTGCAGCGCCAGTTCAAGCGCGTGCTGGGCGTCAGCCCGCGGCAGTACGACGACGCGCTGCGCCTGAAGCGCCTGCGCAAGGGATTGAAGAGCGGCGTCGGCGTCGCCGGCGCGACCTTCGAAGCCGGCTATGGCTCGTCCAGCCGCGTCTATGAGCGCGCGGCCGCGGCCCTCGGCATGACGCCGGCCAGCTATGCCAAGGGCGGCAAGGGCCAGCAGATCAGCTATGGCGTCGCGCCCTGTGCGCTCGGTCTGGTGCTGGTGGCGGCGACGCCGCGCGGCATCTGCCGGGTGCAACTGGGCGCCAGCGAGCAGCCGATGATCCAACTTCTCAAGTCCGAATTCGCGGAAGCGGAGATCGACCGCGACGACGAGGCGCTGGAACCCTATCTGGAGGAGATCCTGCGCCGGCTCGAGGGCGCCGCGCCGCACGAGACCCTGCCGCTCGACATCCGAGCGACCGCATTCCAGCGGCGGGTATGGGAAGAATTGCGGCGAATCCCGGTCGGCGAGACCCGGAGCTATGCCCAGGTTGCGGCGGCCATCGGCAGTCCGGCCGCTGTCCGCGCCGTAGGCAATGCCTGTGCCAACAACCCGGTCGCGATCGCCATCCCCTGCCACCGCGTTTTGCGTAATGACGGAAATCTCGGTGGCTACGCCTGGGGAATTAAGCGAAAACAGGCCCTTATCGCGGCTGAAAAGTCGCGATCTGACCAGTCCGACGGGCGCGCCAGAAAAAAGGCGTAAGTGGTTGAAACCGGCGGAGCCGGGGCTCTATGCTGACCTCCGAGAGCGCGTCGCTTACCTGGGATGGTCATGCCGAAAGCCTTGGAAAACCGGGGAAAAATAAGAAAAGCGCCGCGCCCCGCCGGTTTGGCGACGCGGCGTCGCATGGCGGAAGCCGCCGATCTGCATCTGATGGATTTCGAGCAGCGCTCGGTGCCTCTGGTGTTCCAGGAGAACCGGCGCGCGCGGCGTATCATCCTGCGTCTCGATTATGGTGCTTCGCGCATCGTGGTGGTGCTGCCAAAACGCACGACGCGTCATGAGGGTAAGCGATTCGCATTGCAGAATCGCGAGTGGATCGAAGAAAGATTGGATCAATTGCCGGAGACCGTCGCGTTCGCGCATGGCTCCGTGATTCCATTCCTTGGCATCCCCCATCGCATCCGCTATCGCGCCCATGCGCGCGGGGTGGTGTGGTGCGAAGAGCAGGAAATCCATGTCGCGGGGCATGAGGAGCATGTCTCGCGCCGGGTCGCCGACTGGCTGAAGCTGGAAGCGCGGCGCGAGATCGAAGCGCGCGCGCGGGCCAAGGCCGAACAGCTCGGCAAGGGCGTCAAGCGGGTCATCCTGCGCGACACCAAGAGTCGGTGGGGAAGCTGCACCACCGACGGCGTGCTCTCTTTCTCCTGGCGCCTCATCCTCGCGCCGCGCCACGTGATGGACTACGTGGTCGCGCACGAGGTCGCGCATCTGCGCGAGATGAATCACGGTCCGCGTTTCTGGAAGCTGTGCGGCGAAATCTGCCGCAGCGTGCAGAGCGCACGCGAATGGCTGGAAGAAAACGGGACCGACCTCTATCGCTACGGCCGTTGAGAGGCGGCCGCGGCGAGACTGCACGTTTCGCCTCTCTCCTCGAAGGGCCTGCGTCGACTCCCCAGTCGGCGCAGGCCGAAGCTTTTTAGAGTCGGCGCAGGCCGACGCTCTTTTCTAAGCACCACTCAGCACTGTCATTTTTCGCGCGGTACCATGGATCGGCGTGGTAGTTTCGCGCGCGTTTCACCGTTCTTGTCATGGTTCGGTAACGCCTCTGTCGCAGAGCTTAACTACGCTCGCGCCGGTCTGCGATTTGTCCCAAAAGCTGCGAGAAAGGCCGGTTTTCCGCATGTCGCCCGCGCTCGATTCCTTGGCTCTGGGCCGCGGCTCGCATGCGCTCGGCGCCTCGCGCAACCAGGTGCTGGCACGCGACCTCGCCGGACCCGCGCCCACCATCGAGGAGAGCTGGACCGGCAGCGCGGTGCTCGATCTCTGCGCCGCTCATCCGGCGGTCCCGAGCTTCGCGGTAATCGAAGGCGCGGGCAGGGTCATCGGCCTGATCGAACGCGAGCGGCTGTATTATCAATTCTCCCAGCCGCTCTGGTTCGACGTCTATAACCGCCGCCCGATCGCGCCGCTGGTCACGCGCGAGGCGATGGTGGTCGATGGCGCCACGCCGATCGAGGGCGTGAAGGAACTGATCGCCTATCGTTATCCCCAGGCGATCTCCAGCGGCTTTGCGATCGTGGAACAGGACTGCTATCTCGGCATCGGCACCATGACCGCGCTACTGGAGAAAACCGTCGACCTTGCCCACCGGCGCGCGATCGAACTCGAAGAGGCGCACCGCAGGGCGGAGATCGCGAGCGAGGCCAAGTCGCGCTTCCTCGCCACCATGAGCCACGAGCTGCGCACCCCGCTCAACGCCATCATCGGTTTCGCCGAACTCCTGCTCATGCGCGATGTCGAGCGGATGGAGCAGGGACAGCGCCGCGGCTACGTCACCGACATCCGCAATTCGGGCGCGCACCTGCTCGCGCTCATCAACGACATCCTCGATTACTCGAAGCTCGAGGCCGACCATCTGCCGCTCAGCGAGACGATCTTCGACCTGCGGCAGTTCCTGCATGACGGATTGCGCCTGGTGCGCGCGCAGGCGCAAGCGGGCGGCGTGACCTTGCGTCTGCTGCCCTCGCCCGCCATCGCGCTGAAGGGCGACGAGCGGCGCCTGCGCCAGTGCGTGGTCAATCTGCTCGCCAACGCCATCAAGTTCGCGCCCGGCGGCGAGGTCACGTTGTCGGCGGAAATGAAGGGCGTCAGGGGAATCGAGATCCGAGTCGCCGATACCGGCTGTGGCATCCCGCCCGACCAGCTCGAGCAGGTGTTCCAGCCCTTCCACCAGGTGGAGAACGAGCTGAGCCGCACCACCAACGGCACTGGCCTTGGCTTGCCTTTGAGCCGTAAGCTGGCGGAGCGCCATGGCGGCAGCCTTGATCTCGACAGCACGATCGGGCGCGGCACCACCGCGATTCTCCGCCTGCCGGGCCGTGCGGTTTCTCTCGACGGGCTGTGGGCCGAGCCGGCTGCGTCGGCCTAACTCTCTGAAATGACGGTGTTATCTCCGGGGTTGCCGGCGCAATTCGTTATGTTATAACACCGCTGCATCAAGTGCGGATCGGATCATGCAGCTCTCTCATCCCGCCGAGACGACGTTGAACTGGGGCGCCGCGCGCCGCCTTGGCGTCGCCGGCCTGGGTCTGCTGCTGCTGTGGGGCGCCGTCTGGTGGGCAATCCAATAGAAGCGGCCCTCTCTCGGGCCGCTCCCCGCGAACACCGGCATCAGCCGCCGCCACAGCCACTGCCGCAGGTGGTCCAGCCCGCCGAGGTGCTCCGCCTCTCCGACGTCACCATCGCTTATGACCGGCATCCGGTCGTCCATCACATCAGCGGCGCGTTCGAGACGGGAAGCCTGACCGCCTTGGTCGGGCCGAATGGTGCGGGCAAGAGCACCCTCTTGAAGGCGATCGCCGGCCTGCTCCCCGTCACCGCGGGCGAGATCCGGTTCAGCATCGACAAGCGCGCCGTCGCCTATCTGCCGCAAGTGGTGGATGTCGATCGCAGCTTTCCCTTGCGCGTGATCGACGTGGTGGATTTCGGCCACTGGCGCAAGGCCGGTGCGTTGCGCCGCTTGGCGCGCGAGGATCGCGCGACCAGCCTCGCCGCGATCGCGTCGGTCGGCCTCGCGGGCCTCGAATACCAGCCGATCGGCAAGCTGTCCGTCGGCCAGTTCCAGCGCGTGCTGTTCGCGCGCCTGATGGTGCAGGAGGCGGCATTGATCCTGCTCGACGAGCCCTTCAACGCGATCGACCAGAAGACCACGGAAGACCTGATGCGGGTGGTGACGGGCTGGCAGGCCGAAGGCCGCACGGTGATCGCGGCCCTGCACGATCTGGAGCAGGTGAAGCGCGAATTTCCCGACGCGCTGCTGATGGCGCGCGAGTTGGTGGCCTGGGGCCCCGCGCGCCAGACCCTGGCCGAGGACAATCTCAAACGCGCCCGCGACCTGGCCGCAAGCTGGACCGATCCCGCCGCGATCTGCGCCCGCTGAAATCATGCTCTACGACCAGTTGATCCAGCCTTTCATCGAGTTCGGCTTCATGCGCCGGGCGCTGGTGGCGTGCCTCGCGCTCTCGATCAGCGCGGGGCCGATCGGCGTCTTCCTGGTGCTGCGCCGCATGAGCCTGATGGGCGATGCCATGTCGCACGCCATCCTGCCCGGCGCGGCGATCGGCTTCCTGGTGGCGGGATTGTCGCTGTGGGCGATGAGCCTGGGCGGCCTCATCGTCGCCCTGATCGTCGCCCTCGGCGCCGGCGCGATGAGCCGCGTGACCCCGTTGAAGGAAGATGCCGCGCTGGCCGGATTTTTCCTGATCTCCTTGGCGCTCGGCGTGCTGCTGGTGTCGATGAAAGGCAGCTCGGTCGACCTGCTGCACATCCTGTTCGGGACCTTGCTGGCGGTCTCGAACGGCGCGCTGCTGCTGATCGCCGCCGCGGCGTCGTTGACGGTGGTCGCGCTGGCCCTGGTCTATCGCACGCTGATCCTGGAATGCTTCGATCCCGGCTTCCTGCGCGCGGTCGGCGGCAGAGGCGGCCTCGCCCACGCCACCTTCCTCGCCCTGGTGGTGCTGAACATGGTGGCGGCGATGCAGGCGCTCGGCACCTTGATGGCGATCGGATTGATGATGCTGCCCGCCACCTCCGCCCGCATGTGGACCATCTCGATCGGCCGCATGATCGCGGTCGCGATCCTGGTGGCGATGTTGTCCTCGGTCGCCGGCATCATCATTTCCTATCACGCCAACCTGCCCTCCGGCCCGGCGGTGATCCTCGCCGCCGGACTGGTCTACCTGGTGTCCCTGGCGATCGGCAGCAACGGCGGCTTGCTGCGCCGCTATGTGCGCCGGCAGCACCTGGAGCATTGATCGGAGCCCGTTGCATGGCGAACGCCGCTGCGACATCATGCGCGCCATCCGACGATGAGGGCCCATGAACGTCCTGGTCATTCAGAACAATCCGCAGACGCCGGTGTCTCTGGTCGGCGACTACCTGATGGCGGCCGGCGCGAAGCTTGCGACCATCCTGCCGCATGGCGGCGACGCGCTGCCGAAATCGCCGGACGGCTACGATGCGGCGATCATCCTGGGCGGCCCGCAGCATGCCGGCGACGATGTGAACTTTCCGGCCTTTCCGCCCATGCTGGACCTGCTGCGCGGCTTCCACGAGCAAGCGAAGCCGCTGCTGGGCCTCTGCCTCGGCGGCCAGTTGCTGGCGCGCGCGTTCGGCGAGAAGGTGCGCCGCAACGAAGAATTCGAAGTCGGCTATCCCGCGATCGAGATCACCGAACAGGGCCAGCGGGATCCGCTGCTGACCGGCCTCGCGCCGCGCCAGCGCATCCTGCAATGGCACGAGGACACCTTCGACATGCCGAAGGATGCCGTGCAGCTGATGACCGGCACCGCTTGCCGCAACCAGGCCTTCCGGTTCGGCCGCACCACCTATGGGTTTCAGTGCCATTTCGAAGTCTCGGTCGATCTCGCCAAGCAATGGTTCGACCAATGGGGCCATACCATCGTGAGGCGCTTCGAGGAGCAGCGCGGGCTCGAGGAAGTGAAGCGCGCGCGTGACGAGATCGCGCGCCATGGTGCCCGCGCCGCCGATTTCTGCCGTGTCGTCACCCAGCGCTGGGCCGCCTTGGTGCACGAGGCGCGCGAGGGGCGGGCGGCCTGATTGTCCGGGTTTCATGCCGTTCGGGCATGATTTCGCTCAACACTTAGTGAGTGGCGGGCGGGCGCTTGCCGGCTAATATGCTGGGTGAGGCCGGCGCGGGGGAACATTGCCGGCCGGCGCATCAGCATGGGGCCATGGCCGGACCGCACAAAGTCTCAACCGACCACAGCAATGCCGGGCCACGCCGCGCCGCGTGGCGGCGCTGGCTGC
>DASYRS010000418.1:0-6241 GCA_036004205.1 Dongiaceae bacterium | reverse complement strand
CAAGCTCGATCTCGACATCGGCACCGCGCATGCCGGAATCGTTGGCGGCCCGGTCGTTGGCGACCGCGCGCGGCGCCATGCCGTCGGTGGTCTCGGGGATCGGCGTCTTGCGGCGGCCGAAGCCGGCCTGCGGTGGCTCCGCGTCGAATCCGGCTTGACGCCGCAAAGATGCAGCGCCGGCCTTCTCCCGCTCTTCCGCCTGACCGCTCAGAGACTTCATCCTCAATCGATCAAACACGACGAAAATCCAATGAATCTCGCGCCTTAGAAGCATACCTCGAATGCCATAGCTTGAAAAGCGCGATGGTCCTTTTGTAGCGCGAAATGGTGAAGGCATAGTTTACGAAAGGTGAATGCGAACGGCCTGTCTCGCGCCGCCACGCGGCGCTCGCGTGCGACCACGAACGCGACCCGCAATTTGTCTCAAAGGCAATCGATCGACCGATGATCGACGTCACGCCGCTTGAAGCGGCCTCAATCGATGTGCTCCATCTCCGGCCCGTCCGGCACGATCACCCAGGGATGCCGCCGGCTTTCATAGACCGATATGCGCGGCGCCGGAAAATCGCGATCCGCAAATCCACCGATCGCGACGGCGACGAGGTCCGGAAATCCGTCCAGCGTCCAATAGACCGTCGAGCCGCATGCGGGGCAGAAGCGAAAGGTGATGCGGTTGCCTTCATCGCCGACGCGCACGAACTCCGTCGCCTTGCCCTGCGTCGTCACCTGCTCGCGGCGGAAGCGCGCTTGCACGCCGAACGGGCTGCCGGTCCTCTTCTGGCATTCCAGGCAATGGCACATGGAGAGGCGCACAGGTTCGCCAGTGCAGGTGACGCGCAACTGGCCGCAGGAGCAGGTGGCGACGCGTGGGGTCATGGTCATAGCCCTCCTGAATTCCCCCTTGCGACTGTAAGCCTTTTGCCGCGCAGGGATAAATCGCCAACGCCGCCTTGTGAGGCAGGTCACTGCACTTTAACCCGCCGCGCCGGATATGACAGGTGTCGGCCGCTTCCGGTGGCCGGCACGTCGCGCGTGACGCCTGATCATGACGGGCCGTCACAAAAATCCGCGGCGGACATCCATCCTTCCATCGGAGTCCATGATGAAGATGCGTTTCGCATATCACGGTGCTGCGGCCTATTCGGCGCCGCGTTCTACCCTGGCGGCCAGGCTCGGCGCGATGCTGGGCGACGCGATGGCGATGCCGCGCCTGTGGGCCGGCCGCCGGCACGAGCGCCGCGACCTGCTGCGGCTGGACGACCACATGCTGCGCGACATCGGCATCGACCGCTCCCGTGCGGGCGAGATGGCGGCGCGCCCGTTCCGGCGGGCGTGACCGCAACGCGGGGCGGCGTTAGACTGGCGCCCGAGAGCATTGCATCGGTTGGAGCATAGTCATGCCAAGAAAAGCGCGCGCCGTCGGGTTCAACCACGTCGCCCTGATCGTCGGCGACATCGACCAGGCGCTGGAATTCTACGGCCGCCTGTTCGAGTTCACGTTGCGCGGGCGCGACGCGGACTCCGCGTTCATCGATCTCGGCGACCAGTTCCTCGCGTTCCAGAAGGGACCCGAGCGTTCGCCCAATGACGGCCATCATTTCGGCCTGGTTGTCGACGACAAGGAAACGGCACGCCAGGCGCTGCTCGCCGCCGGCATCACGCCGCTGCCCGGGCCGTTCCTGGATTTCCTCGATCCCTGGGGCAACCGGGTCGAGATCATCGGCTATACCAACATCCAGTTCACCAAGGCGCCGCACATCCTGCGCGGCATGGGCCTCGCGCACCTCAAGAAGAACGCGGACGCGCTGAAAGAACTCGCCGAAAAGGGCATGGCGCCGGACTAGACGGCGGCCCCATCGCCCGCGCTGTATCTGGCCGACGATCCGGCCCCAGGGCACATCGCTTTGAAGAACCTCGCGATTATGCTATGTACCTAGGATTGCGGGACTGTTATGGGGTTGCCGGCAGCGACATCGGGGGATGCTCGTGGCGGGTGTTTTTGTCAGTTATTCGCGCGAAAGCGTCGACGCCGTCCGCAGTCTGGCGGCGGACGTGGAGGCGCTCGACCACACGGTCTGGTTCGACCATGACCTCAAGGGCGGCAAGGCATGGTGGGACGAGATCCTCGCCCAGATCCGCGACTGCAAGATCTTCCTGCTGGCGTTGTCGCCGGAATCGCTGCAATCGGTCGCCTGCACGCGCGAATATGGCTATGCCGCCGATCTCGGCAAGCCCATCCTGCCGGTCCTGATCGCCGACGGGGTCTCCGCCAACCTGCTGCCGCCGAAGCTCTCCCAGCTCCAGTTCGTCGATTACCGCAAGCAGGACAGGGCCTGTGGCATCGCTCTGGCCAAGGCCCTGGGCGCCATGCCGCCGGCGGCCACGCTGCCTGATCCGCTGCCGGCGTCGCCGTCGGTTCCGTTGTCCTATCTCGGGCGCATCACCGAGCAGATCGAGTCCGGCGCCGCTCTCGATCTCAAGGAGCAAAGCGCGCTGGTCAGCGAGCTGCGCCGCGGCCTGCGCGATCCGGAGGAGGCGGCCGATGCGCGCAGCCTGCTGCTACGGTTGCGCAAGCGGGACGACCTGTTCGCGCGGATTGGCGACGAGATCGACGAGCTGCTGGAAGGCGCGACAAGCGCGCGCGCTTCTGCCGAGACAAAGAGCATCCGCAAGGAGCCGCCGGCCCACGCTCCGAAAGACGAAGCGCCGCGCGTCGATCCGCCCGCCAGATCCGATCCGTCGGCATTCGCCCCGCCGCCGAAGCCCGCCAACATTGCGGCGCAAGCGGGTTCACGGATCGGACGGGCGGTGGCAGGCTTTTTTATCGGTGCATTGGCCGGACTGGTGGTCGCGGGGATCACCAACTCGGACGCCGTCATCATGCTGCCGGCCGCACTTGTTGGCGCGGTCATCGGAGGGATGTCGAAGAAAGCGTCGGCCTGACGCACGACTGTTCGGCCGTGATCGGATTCCGTTTGCCAACATCGGGGCGCCTCAATGGCTGACATTTTCTTGTCTTATAAGAGAGAGGACCGGCCCGCGGTCGAGGCACTGGCGAAGGCGCTGGAGGCCGATGGGCTGACGGTCTGGTGGGATACCGATCTGCCGCTGGGGAAAAGCTACGCCAGCTCGATATCCACCGAGCTCACCGCCGCGAAAGTCGTGATGCCGGTCTGGACCGCGCGCTCGGTGCAATCGGAGTGGGTGCAGGAGGAGGCGACCGCCGGAAAGAAGCGCGGCGCCCTTATTCCCGTGCGCCTCGAAGCGGTCGAGCCGCCGATCGGCTTCGGCATGGTGCAGACCGCCGATCTCAGCGACTGGACCCCCGGCGATGCCTCGCATCCCGAATGGATCAAGCTGACGCAGTCGGTGCGAGGGCGGACCGGCGGGCAGGCTTTCGCGACACCGAGCCAGCCGAATGCGGCGCTGATGGCGGCGCGGCAAGGCAAGCGACCGATTCCGCTCCGCAAGGCCGCGATGCTGGCGGCTGGCGTCGTCGTGCTGTGTGCTGGCATCTATGTCGTGGTGCGGCAGCAGCGTGTCGAAGCTCCATCGCCGGAGGTGGTTGCGTCGACGCAGACAGAACCTCAGCCCGCTCCGACCGTCCAGCCGGCAGCAGTGCCCGCGCCGGCGACATCCGGACCCCAAGCATCCGAAGCATCGGCATCCGAACCCGCGGTAGCGGACCCCGCGGCGTTCGAGACATCCGCGGGAACGCAACCGGCCGCGCGTGCTCCGCAAGACGATCGCGGCGGGATCTCCTATGGGACGGATCAGTCGATTGCCGTCAACGACTTCGCCTTCGCGCCGGATGGCAAGACCGCGATCAGCGCGGGCCACGACGGAACCGTCCGGCTGCTGGACGCCGCCACCGGCCAGGAACTCAACCTGTTCGCCGGCTTCGGACCGCACATCGTGCAGGCCGCTTATTCCAGAACCGGAAGTCACGTTGTGGTCGGCGCGTCGGACAGCAGCATCACGTTTGTCGACATATCCAGCGGCGAGGAGGGCGGCCGTTTCCAGACGCCGGGCTATCTCTACCGGATGGCGGTCGCGCCCGATGACGGCTCGATCGCCGTGCTGAACAACGAGAACGAGGTGCGCATCTATCAGGCGGATGGCGTCCTGCTGACGCAATTCACCGGCAAGTCGAGCCCCAATGTCTACGGCATCGCCTGGTGCCCGGAGAGCGATTGCCTGCTGCTGTGGGGCAAGGACGGCATGCTCGAGGTCTGGGATCCGTTCAGGCCGGCGCTGGTCGATTCCTTGCGCGGCCATGCGGGCGTGGTGCGTGCCGCCGCCTTCAGCGCCGACGGCAAGCTGTTCGCCACGGTCGCCGACGACAAGCAGGTGCTGGTGTGGGATGCGACCAGCGGAAAGCGCAAAGGCGCACTGCCGGGATTGAAGGAAAGCCCGCTGGCGCTGGCATGGAGCCGCGACAACAAGCGGGTCGCGATCGAGACCGAATCCGGCAAGGCCTTCGTCTGGACCGTCACCGGCGGCAAGCCTTCGATCCTGGGACCGGAGCGCGGCCTGGGCAAAGGCTGGCTCGCCTTCACGCCCGACAGCACCGGCATCGTGCTGGGCGGATGGAAAGACGGCCCCAGGGCCAGTCGCCTTCCCGACTGATCGGAACCGGCGCATTCATTTGATCGTCAATCGCATTTCGATACGCTTCTTGGGGGGAATCATGAGCGCAGAGAATGAAACGGCTCCACACTATTGGTCGCTTGCCAACAACGTTTCCGTTTTCGCGGTCGTTCAAATGATCGCCTACCTGATGGCGCTCGGCGCAAGCAAAAGCGAGATTCGCGACGGCGTTGCCGCCATCCGGTGTCCGATTGAAATCGTCATCGTGGTGGCCACCGCCGGGTATTGCGTCGTCGTGTGGTATTTCAGCCGGTGCCACTGGACCTTGCTGGGCGCGACCGGCACGGAGTTGAGCCGCATGCTGCGATGGACCGCGATCTTCCGACTGGTAGTTATCATCGCGGCCGGAGTCGGCGGCTTCGGCGTCACCCATGTCATCCAGGTCGCCGGACACTGACATGTCGAATTTCATCGAGGTCACGCCTTTCATGCATGTCGGCGACCTCGAGCGCGCGCTGACGTTCTTCACCGGCATCGGCGGGCGAGTCGATTTTCGACGCTGACGCCGATCCCCTTTGCGTTTGTGCCTATTGCGGCACGACGTATTTCTTGTGGCAGCCCCGGCATGCCGCGGCCAATGTTTGGAGCGCCGGCACGTAGGCATCCGCCTCGCTCACGCTGCCCAACCTCGACGCGGCGCTGTCGCCTGCTTCCCAGGCGGCATCGAAGCCGGCGCGGTCCGACCATATCTCCGGGCGCGACAGCTTATCGCCATGCTGCGAGCCGGCGGGGAACAGGTCCTTGAAGATCATCATTTCGGTGACGATCTCGAAGGCGCTGTTCTGGACCATGGCCGCATCGAACGTGCCGGCCTGCGCCATATCCACCAGCGCCCGATAGCTGTTGCGGATGTGCTTCATCGCGACCGCACGGTCGTCGACGATGTCGGCATGGCCAGCCGTCGCGAACGATCCCAGAAACAGGCCGAGGGCGGCCAGGCAGGTCGCCGGAACGATGGATTTTTTCATGAACGGCTTTCAAACGCGGACCGCACCGGTGGCGAAACATGCCGACGATGCCAACGGCCGCTTATACCCAGCCCGACATTACCGCTCGCTGACAAACGAAAACCCGCTTCCCCGGACGGGTGACGCAGCCTTGTGCCGCGCCGATATCCGACTATCTCCACTCGCGTGTTCGTAGCGTATACGCTACATATGCTTATGGTGGAAATTCGCCAGACTGAAACCTTCGCCTGCTACAAGAGCACGCAGCGGCGGGACATCGAGGCAGCAAAGAAGCTGGCTCGCGAACTTGAGGAAGAATGAACATGGCAATCAAGACGACCCCCTTCGATTCGGCCGAATATCTCGACAGCGACGAGACGATCGCGGCCTACCTGGATGAAGCGCTGGAATCGGCCGATCCCGCGCACATCGCCCACGCGCTGGGCGTGGTGGCGCGCGCCAAAGGAATGACCGAGATCGCGCGTGGCGCCGGCGTGTCGCGCGAGCACCTTTATCGCGCGCTGAAGGAGACCGGCAATCCCGAGCTCGCCACGGTCGTGCGCGTGCTGAAAGCGCTCGGCCTGCGTCTCGCCACGCAACCGATCGCCGAGGAGAAGCCGAAGCGGCGGACAAAGGCGAGAAAG